>NZ_JSYC01000001.1:0-13197 GCF_054823965.1 Gordonia sp. GN26
CCACCACCGCACACAGCAACGCCCCACCCCGCCGGCCGAGTAACAACACCCGAACACAGCGGCGCCCCCGCCCCGCCGGCCGAGTAGCGTCGACCGAGCGGAGCGAGGGCGCCGCGTATCGAGGTCTTACGCCCGATGCAGATTGGTGCCCGGCCGGGTGAGCACCACGTTCGGGAGCACCGCGAACCGCGACAGTTGCGTGATCGAGTGTGCGACGACGGCGACGTCGGCGGCAGTGATCATCTCATCAGCGGGGATGCGGTCCTTGAGCCAGTCGGTCATGTCGGTGTTGACGTAGCCTGGCGCGATCGTCGTCGCGCTGACGCCGTTCTCCGATTCCTCGAGGTTGAACGTCTCGCACAGGGAGATCAGCGCGGCCTTGGTCGCGCCGTAGGCGGCGAGTTCGGGTTCCGGGTAAACACCGGTGATCGACGCCACCGCAATCACTTTCGCCGCGCCGATGGAGTCCGCGGTCGCCCGAAGTGTCGGCAGCACCGACTGCAGCAGAATGTACGGGGCCCGCACGTTGACCTCGTAGAGCCGGTCGAAACGCTTGGCCGGCATCTCCGCCACCGCACCCTTGGACCCCATGCCCGCGTTGATGATCAGCGCGTCGCAACGCCCGAACGCCTCGGCGTGGGCGAAGCCGAGTGCAGTGATCGCGTCGGCGTCGGTCATATCGGCCGGGACGACCTCCACCCGACCCGCGCCGCGCTCGCGGAGCTCGGCCGCCTTGTTCTCCAACGCTTCGCGGCCTCGGGCACTGATCGTCAGGTCCCAGCCATCGGCCGCGAACCTCTCGGCGATCGCCGCCCCGATTCCCCGGGACGCGCCGGTGACCAGCGCGGCCCGGGTGTTCGACACTTCACTCATGCACTTGCCCCCCGTGTTTTCTTCTCTGTCCGTTGTCGAATCAGCTGACGTGACGCAGACCGGCGGCGATGAAGGCCGCGGTGGCCTCACCCGCACGCTCGGCACCATCGCCCGACGACGCACCCGAGAGCGCGCGGTAGGTGATGCCCTCAGCGATCACACCGAGCTTCAGGTTGGCCAGACCGAGGTAGAAGTCCCAGTCGCCGAGGTCGGAACCGGTTGCGGTGGAGTACTTCTGCGCGATCTCGTCCACGGAGGCGTAGCGATCGCTGGTCCATGCCGCGGAGAAGCCGAGCACCTGGTCGAAGACCCCGGTGCGATAGACGCACATCAGTGCGACGTCGGTGAGCGGGTCGCCGAGGGTCGACATCTCCCAGTCCACGACGGCCGCGATCTGCGCCGGGTCGTTCGCGTCGACGATGGTGTTGTCGACGCGGAAGTCGCCGTGCACCACCGATTCCCGGGCCTGTTCCGGCACCCGCTCGGACAGCGCCTCGACGAGGCGGTCGACATCGGGCAGTTCGCGGGTCTTCACGTGACCCCACTGCCGGGCCCACAGCTTCACCTGTCGCGCAGCGAATCCGGCCGGACGGCCGAACTCGCCGAGGCCGACGGCCTGGTAATCGACGGCGTGCAGGTCGGCGAGGGTCCGGACGAGACCGTCGAGGTTGGCGGCCACCTCGTCGTCGGAGTAGGCGGCGAGATCCTCGGCCGTGCGCACCACCCGCCCGTCGACGAATTCGACGACGGTGCACGGCGCCCCGATGATCGATCCGTCGGCGTCGAAGGCGACCGTCTTGGCGACCGGCACCGAGGTCGACTGCAGCGCACTGGTGACGGCCCACTCACGGCCCATGTCATGAGCGGACGGGGTGAGGCCGCCGGTGGGTGGGCGACGTGCCACCCACGAGGTCACGCCGTCGGTGACGGTGTAGGTCAGGTTCGACTTCCCACCGCTGATGAGTTCGATGGAGAGGTCACCGGCGAGTTCGACGCCGTTGTCGGTGAGGAGCCGACGGAGCTTGTCCGCCTCGAGGGCTGATTCGACCCCGGTCATTTCGCAACCGCCGCGGCCTGTGCCTTCTTCGCGCGGCCGACGGCGCGGCGCGCGATGGCCCAGCGGTGGACCTCGGAGGGGCCGTCGTAGACGCGGAACGGACGGAGCTCCTGCGCCAGGCGTGCGATCGGCAGATCGGCGGAGACACCGAGGCCGCCGCACATCTGGATGCTGCGATCGGCGATCCGCGAATACGCCTCGCCGGCAAAGGTCTTGGCGATCGAGGTCTCGTCGGAGGCGTGGTTGCCCAGGTCCAGTTCGTGGCAGGCCTTGAGCAGCAACGCACGCGAGGCCGCCAGGTCGATCTCGTTGTCCGCGACCATCTGCTGGATCATGCCGAGGTCGCCGAGTCGGCCACCGAATCCCTCACGGCGCGAGACGTAATCGACAGCGACGTCGTGGCAGCGCTTCGCTGCGCCGAGCCAGCGCATGACGTGGGTCATGCGCGCCGGGCCGAGGCGCACCTGTGCGTAGCGGTAGCCCTCGTCGACCTCGCCCAGGATGTCCTCGTCGGGGACGAAGACGTCGTCGAAGGTGACCTCGCAGTGCCCGCCGATCATCGCCTTGTCGATGGTGTTGATGTGGCGGCCCACGGTGATTCCCGCAGTGCCGGCCGGAGCCAGGAACATCGTGGCGCCGCCGCGATCTCCCGGCGAGCCCGCGGTGCGGGCCATGATGATGAAGAAGCCCGCGCCCTCGGCACCGGTGATGAAGTGCTTCTTGCCGTTGATCTTCCAGCCACCGTCGACGCGGACCGCCTGCGTGCGCAGCGCATTGGGGTCCGAACCCGCACCCGGTGCCGGTTCGGTCATCGCGAAGGCCGAGCGGACCTCACCGGTGGCGAGCGGGGCCAGGTACTTGTGGCGCTGCTCCTCGCTGGCGATGCGCTCGAGCATGTGGATGTTGCCCTCGTCGGGCGCACCGATGTGCAGCGCGACGGGACCGAAGGTGGAGTAGCCTGCTGCCTCGAAAACCGGTGCGCGGTCGGCCATGTCCAGTCCCAGCCCGCCGAACTCGACCGGCGCGTGCGGCGCGAAGATGCCCTCCGCCTTGGCCTTTGCGTTCATCTCACGACGCAGGTCGTCGCCGCCGGCCGCGGTGATGTCGCCACCGTTAGCGTCCTCGAGCGGCAGCACGTAGTCGCGGACGAAGCGTTCGGTCTTCTCGACCAGCTCGACCACCGCGGGATCGTGGCGCAGGTCTATGGGCATCGTGACTCCTTTGGCTGGACCGACGGGAACAAACCCCGACGCCGACCGAGCGATCGTTCGGCCGTCCATACCTTGCCAGGCGATGCGATCCCGGTCAAGGCTGACCGGGTGAAATCCGTGCCCTCAGTTGGTGCGGTAACCGACCAGGGCGCGGGCGAGCTGGAGGTTTCGGGAGATCAGTTCGTCCGGCCCCAGCAGACCGTCGAGTTTGAACCAGGTCGAGACACCGACACACATCGTCGCCACAGCCCGGGCGGCGTCCTTCGGGTACTCGGTGGTGAAGTCGCCCGCCTCCACGCCGGCGAAGACGATCTCGTCGACCATCCGCTGCTGACGGTCGCGATGGCCGATGTACTTCGGCCGATAGTCGTCGTCGAGGCTGCGGATCTCCGTGGAACCGACGAAGGCCTGCTCGCGCCGGTACATGTGGAACCGCAGCAGCGACTCGACGACTGCGTCGAACTGCCTGACCGGTTCCGGGCCGGCTTCGAGGATCGCTGCCTCCGAACGGGCCAGCAGGTCGGTCATCGTGCGTTCGAGCAGGCCCTGCAGCAGAGACTGCTTGGACGGGTAGTGGTGGTACAGCCCCGGCACCGAGAGGTTCGCCCGCGCGGCGATCTCGCGCACCGAGGTGCCGTGGTAGCCCTGCTCGGCGAACGCCGCAAGAGCTGCGGCCAATGGGATCGGGAGCTCGGGCTCGCCGTAGTCGCGCCAGGCGCCGAGGGGTTGCTTCGCCGGTCGCACGTCGGTTTCGCCGGTTCCGCTGCTCATGGGATCGACCATATCTGCCTGCGGAGCACTACTCACCATCGGCGCTGCCGTGGGGCAGGCTCTTCTCCAGGATGTCCGCCGGGGACACGAGCAACGCGACACTGAGGTCCACGACCTCCGACTTCGAGAGGTCGACGTCCCCCTCGAGCCAGGCGGCGAGCAGACGACTCAGCCCACCCACCTTGTAGTGCGCCACGCCCGCCGCCTCGGCCGAGCCGACGTGCACGTCGAGCACCGACGAGGCGCTCTGGAGTGTCAGGCCCGCGAACAGCGTGGTCGACTCCATCCGCTTCGCGGCGATCACCGGGCTGAGCAGGGCCTGCGAGAACAGGAGCCGGCCCTTGCGTCGATCCTGGTCGATGAGGTCGACGATCGCGGCGACCGCTCCGGACACCTTGGTACGCATGGTCTCGCCCTCGGAGAACGCCGCCAGACTCGAGTGGGCGATCTCCTCGATGACCCCGTCGTACACCACTTCGACGAGCTGATCGACCGACTCGAAACTCTCGTAGAAATACCGTGCGGTCAGCCCGGCCCGCCGGCAGACACCGCGCACCGTGACCGCTTCCGCGTCATCGGCTCCGAGCAGGTCGAGGGCTGCGTCGATCAATGATGTGCGCCTTCGCGCGACCCGGGTGTCACCGCCCTCGCCGCCGTAGGCGCGCAGGGAAGCCGCCGAATCCGACGCAGCAGTGTCGGACCCGTTATCCGGGTTCGAAGGTCCTCTTCCCATGGTTCCTATCTTGACACCCCGGTAAGTTCATGTTTTATAAAACAGGAAACATACGTTTCCTAAATCCGACCAGGAGGGGTTCGATGGCAACGGAGCCTATCACCAGTGGAAGCTCGGCCCTGTCGCCGCAGACGCCCGCCGATGTGACCGCTGAGGTCACCGAATTCCTCACCGCCGAGCGCCCGGACACCGAGTTCCTACCGTCGACCGCGCGCATGTCCCGCGCCGAACTCGACGCCCTCCCGTCCGCCGAGGATCTCGATCCGCTCGGCATCGGCGTCATCGCCGGCGCCGCGAACGTGATCATGCAGCTGAGCCTGCCCGCGGTGGGATACGGCGTCTACGAGAGCCGCGTCGACTCGGGCAACCTGTTCAAGCATCCGCTCAAGCGGGGTCGCACCACCCTGAGCTACCTCGCGGTCGCGGGGCTGGGCAGCGCCAAGGACCGCAAGGCCTACCGCAAGGCGATCGGCAAGGCCCACGCGCAGGTCCGCTCGACCGCCGACAGCCCGGTGAAGTACAACGCCTTCGACCCGAAGCTGCAGCTCTGGGTCGCGGCCTGCCTCTACCGCGGCACCGAGGACGTCCATCGGATCTTCGGCGGGATGACCGAGGTGACCGACGAGTTCTATCAGGCCGGGGCCGTCCTGGGCACCACGTTGCAGGTCCCGCGCGAGGCCTGGCCGGCCGACCGTGAGGCCTTCGAGGAGTACTGGAACTCCACCGTCGAGACCCTCGAGATCGACCCGGTCATCCGCGGGTACCTGTTGCAGATCGCCCGCGCCGAGTTCCTGGGGCCGGTCGTCGCCAAGTTGCTGGGCTGGTACTTCGAGATCCTGGCGATCGGCTTCCTGCCGGAGAACTTCCGCCGCAAGATGGGCGTCCGCCTGTCGCCGTGGCAGGAGTTGTTCTTCGCCAAGCACAATGCCGTCCTGCGGGCGATCATCACCCGTGCACCCAGGCCGGTCCGCAGCTTTCCGTTCAACGTGCTGCTCGCCGACGTCCGCTGGCGGATGCGCACCGGCCGTCCACTGGTCTGAGCTCCCTGTCCCGGTTGGGGGAAGCCCGTCCCGCTCATCGCGAGCGGGACGGGCTTTTCGGTTGGGACCCGTTTTTCGGCTCAGACCCTCCGCAACGCCTCGCGATCGAGTGCGGTGACGTCGGTGTGGCCGGCCAACCCGAGGGTGAGGTCGAGTTCAGCGATGATGTCGGCCACCGCATCCCGGGCGCCCTCGGCACCGGCGAGGGCCAGCCCGTACATGTGCGGCCGGCCGATACATGCAGCGTCGGCGCCGAGCGCCAGTGCCTTGAACACGTCCGACCCGGTGTAGATACCCGAATCGATGAGCACTTTGATCCGGCCGTCGACCGCGGGTGCGATCTCGTCGAGGGCGTCGATGGTGCTGATCGAACCGTCGATCTGGCGTCCGCCGTGGTTGGACACGATGATGCCGTCGACCCCGGCGTCGACGGCGCGACGGGCGTCGTCGGGATGCAGCACGCCCTTGAGGACGATCGGCAACGACGTGCGCTCGCGCAGACCGGCGAGGTCGTCCCAGCTCAGTGACGGACGCGAGTAGATGTCGAGGAAGGTCTGCACCGCGGCCCGCGGTTGGGCCGAGGTGAGATTCGACAGGAAGCGTCCCGGTGCGTTGCGGGTGATCGAGATCAGGGTCGCGATGGCACCGAGGGAGACCTCCGGCCGCTCCTCGGCAGCGGTGCGCAGGCGGTCGGCGACGATGTCGACGAAGCGTCGGTCGGAGGTGTACTGCGCGATCCCCTCACCCCGCGCGAACGGCAGCGATCCCAGGTTCAGATCCTGTGGCCGCCAGCCGAGCATCGTGGTGTCGAGGGTGACGACCACCGCGTCGGCCCTGACCGCCGCCGCACGGGCCAGCAGACTGTCGACCAGGTCGTCGTCGGTGGACCAGTACAGCTGGAACCAGCGGGGGGCTCCCGGGGTCACGCCGTCCATCTCGGCCGCGACCGTCTCCATCGGCACACTCGCCTGGTTGGAGAAGATGTAGGGCACACCGAGTTCCGCGGCGGCGTGACCGATCAAACGGTCCGCCTCCGGGGCGGCGAGAGAGCCGGCACCCACCGGCGCGAACAGGACCGGTGCCGGGATGCGACGTCCGAACAGTTCCACCTCGAGGTTCCGCGCGGAGACGTCGCGCAGGATCCGCGGGACGATCGCCCAGCGGTCCAGGGCCTGCCGGTTGGCCGCCATCGTGCGGCCCTCACCGGCGCCACCACCGATGTACGCCCACGCCCGAGCCGACATCGACCGCTTGGCCCGACGTTCGAGCTCGGCGAAATCCGTTGGCACGCGGGGCTTTCGACGATGGACACCAGCGGTGTAGATGTCATTCTGCCGCGCTCGCCCGTATCCCGTGGTCATGGGAGCCGATCGTAACGTCGGCATCGCGGGACCCGGGGAGGATTCCCGGACCGGGGTGTCAGCGTGTGGCGACAGCCGTCGCGCCGGCCGCTGCGACCGTCACGACACCGACCGACGGCCAGGCGCCGATCTTCTTCGCGAGCGGATGCGAACCGCCGAATGCCGCCAGGTATCCGGCGAGCAGTCCCCCGGCCACCGCCGGGCCCTGCTTGACCGCCCACTGCCGGGTACACCAGGCACCCGCCGCAGCGAGAACCACCCCACCGAGCTCTCGACGGCCGCTGTAGCGGGCCGCCGCGAAGCCGCCGACCAGACCCACAGCCACCACGGGCACCGTTGCATCCACTGCCATGCGACCAACCTACCGGCATCTCCGGACCCCTATGCGCCCCGGACGTGGCGTCCCTGCGCCGCGGCCTCCCGTCGGCGGGTCGGGGGCGGTGCGCCACGGACTGGCCGAGAACCCCACGGCCCGGCTCGAGCACGGGCGTCGATCCGCTGGGAACCGCCCCTGGCTTCCGCCCCAGTCCAAAAAGCGCCCCTGGGAACCGCCCTCCAGAGTGGCACCGCGAACGATCTGTCGCCGGCGGCGCTGTGGAGGGTTCTTTTCGGGGGCGGTTTTCGACGCCGGGCGGAAATCGGGGGCGCTTTTCAGGGGCGGTCTTCGACGCTCACGGCGGTGACCCATCCGACGGGTGTCATCGCACCGAAGACCGGGTACCCGCAACCGCGCCGACCCCGCACCCCGGAAGGGCCTCGCCATGACACAGACCGCCGAGATGACCGACTCATCCCTCCCCCACCGGCCTGTCCTCGACCCGAACTCCGGCCTCCGCGCGATCGACGACGCGACGACCGACCTCGAACTCGTCGAGGAGGTGCTGACCGCGCACTTCCGCCGCCACGCCCTGACGCTGAACAAAGTGGGCGCCGAACTGACTCCGGCGTCGGACGCCATCGGCGCCCGCATCGGCGGGGGCAAACGCCTGCGCGCCGCCTTCTGTCTGTGGGGTGCCCGCGGCGCCGCCCACGGCCGGTCGGTCCCCGGTGTCGTCGAACTGGCGTCGGCGATCGAGCTGTTCCACTTCGCCGCCCTGGTCCACGACGACGTGATGGACGACTCCGACACCCGCCGCGGCCTGCCCACCATCCACCGTCTCTTCGCCGACACCCATCGCGCGGTCGGTCGCCGGGGCGACTCCGACACCTGGGGCACCGCGGTCGCCATCCTCGTCGGCGACATGTGTCTGTCGTGGTCGGACGACCTGGTCGCCGCGGCGGTCGACACCGTCGAGCGCCACACCCGCCAGGCCGTCCGTGAGACCTGGACCGAGATGCGCGACGAGGCGTACGCGGGCCAGTACCTGGACATGCTCAGCCAGACCGAGGACCACACCGATCCCGACCGGACCGAACGCGTCCTCCGGTACAAGAGCGCCCGCTACAGCATCGGCCAACCGCTCCGGCTCGGCGGCACGCTCGCCGGGGCCGACGCCGACCTTCTCGCCGATTACGACCGCATCGGGATCAGCGCCGGTGAGGCATTCCAGTTGCGCGACGACATTCTCGGTGTCTTCGGCGACGAGAAGATCACCGGGAAGCCGGCGATCGACGACATCCGTGAGGGCAAGCGCACCATGCTGATGGCGCTGGCCGAGGAGTCCGCGACCTGGACGGAACGACGGATCATCGCCAACTGCCTCGGCAACCCGGACCTCGACGCCACCGGCGCCGCGCAGATGCGCGACGTCGTGGAGTCCACCGGCGCCCTCGAACGCGTCGAACAGCGCATCGTCGAACTCGCCGAGGACGCCCTGGCGGTCGTCGCGGATGCATCGGTGGACGAACTGACACGTCAGGCCCTGACCTCGCTCGTCGAACGCTGTGTGTGGCGCCGCTCATGACCCCATCTGCTGTTCCGACGGTCGAGCTACGCATCTGGGGCGTCGACCGGGTGATGCCCGCGCTCGGCCGGATGGCGTCGGGCCGGCGAGCATTGCGCGCCACCCCCGGACTCCGCTTCGCCAAACTGCTCGGCACCGGCACCGCAGAGACCTTCACGATGGAGAGCGCCGACCTGCGGCACTGGGCAGCGCTCACCGTCTGGCACGACGACGATGCGGCTCGCGCATCGTCGAATTCACGAGTGCTGCGACGCTGGCAGGACTCGAGCACCGAGGAACTGCGCATCACGATGCGGCCGTTGCGATCCAAAGGCCGATGGTCGCGGGTCGACCCGTTCGGCCAGGAGCACCAGGGTTCGGCGGCTGACCGTGCACGAGACCGGACGGGACCGGTCGCCGCACTCACCCGAGCCCGGCTTCGGCCGACGACGATGGCGTCCTTCTGGCGGGCGGTCCCGCCGGTCGCCTCGGAACTTGCCGGCGCGCCGGGCAATCGGCTCGCGCTCGGTGTCGGCGAGATGCCGATCGGAGTCCAGGGGACCTTCTCGCTCTGGGACTCCACGCGCGACCTCACCGACTTCGCCTACCACTCGCCCGCACACAAGTCCGCCATCGCGCGCACCAAACCCGCCCGTTGGTACGCCGAGGAACTGTTCGCACGGTTCGCCGTCCTCGACGTGACCGGGACCTACCAGGGAAGATCGGCATGAGTACCTCCGCCACCACCCCGACACCACCTTCACCGCCCGAGGTGCGAGGAACCCCTACCGGAGCATCCCCATCGCCTGAGGTGAAGACATCGCTCCGTCATCACCTCATCCCGGTCGCATGGGTTCTCCTCGCCGCCACCATCGGGGTGCAGATCGCCTTCCCGCTCACCGGGGGTGGCACACTCCCGCTCACCGTCGCGAGCGTCCTGCTCCTGGCGTCGGCATCGGTCCTCCATCTCGCCGCCACCCGCGGCTTCGGAACCGCGATCGCACTGGTCGTGATCGCCGGCGGCGGTGGTCTCGTCGCCGAGGCGGTCGGTGTCAGCACCGGATTCCCCTTCGGCACATACGCATACACCGACGGTCTGGGCCTCAAGCTTCTCGGTGTCCCGGTCCTGGTGCCCCTGGCCTGGATCATGATGTCGTGGCCGGCGCTCGCCGTGACGCGACGACTCGTCGGCGCCATGCGGTTGTCCGGTACGCGGGCTCGCGTGGTGACCGCCTTCCTGGGGGCGTACGCGCTGACGGCCTGGGATGTCTTCCTCGATCCGCAGATGGTCGATCAGGGCCACTGGACCTGGCAGTTTCCCACCCCGTCGCTACCCGGCGTCGACGACATCCCGTTGACGAATTTCGCGGGCTGGCTTCTGGTCTCGTTCCTGATGATCGCTCTCCTCGATCGGGTGATCGGTGCCGGCGACACCGCCGACGCCGACGACTCGGTCCCGGTGACCGCCTACCTGTGGACCTACTTCTCGTCGGTGATGGCGCACGCGATGTTCTTCGGTCGCCCGACGGTCGCACTGGCCGGTGCTGTGGTGATGGGTGTCGTCGCGATCCCGCTTCTCGTGCTCGAAGTGCGGTCGCTGCGATACAGGAGACATGGTGCGAGCGTCTGACCTCTGGCGCCGCACGGTGACGGTCGGGACCGGCCTGTCACTGGCGTCACTCGCCCTCACCGTCGACAACGCGATCCGCGTGCGCCGCCCAGGTCTCGCAGACATCCCTCCCGCCGAGCCTCTTTCGGTGTTGATACCGATGCGGAACGAGATCGCCCGGGCCGAACGCTGCATCACCGCCGTCCTCGAGGCCGTCGACCGATGGCCCGGCCCTGCCCGCGTCCTCGTGCTCGACGACGGTTCGGTCGACGGCACCGACGCCCTCCTCGCCCGGTTGGCCGCCCACGACGACCGACTCGAGGTGTTCGAGGGCTCCCCACCACCACCGGGCTGGCTCGGGAAGTCCTGGGCCTGCCGACAGTTGGCCGACAACGCCGCCCCCGACGGTGTCCTCGCCTTCGTCGACGCCGACGTCGTGGTCGAACCCCACGCATTCACCTCGTCATTCGCCTTGTTGCGCAACGCCGGACTCGATCTCGTGAGTCCCTACCCGCGGCAGGTCGCCACCAGTGCTGCCGAACGTCTGGTGCAGCCCCTGTTGCAGTGGTCGTGGCTCAGCACACTCCCGCTGGGACTCGCCGAACGGTCCCCGCGCGAATCCCTGACCGCCGCGAACGGCCAGTTCCTGATGGTCGACACCGCCACCTATCGCCGCGCCGGCGGACACGAGGCGGTCCGTGACGTCGTCCTGGAGGACATCGCACTCCTCCGCGCGATCAAGGCCGCGGGCGGTCGGGGTGTGGTGGCCGAGGGGAGCACGGTCGCAACCTGCCGCATGTACGACGGCTGGGACGAAGTCCGTGCCGGGTACCGGAAGTCACTGTGGTCCGCCTTCGGCTCACCCGCCGGGACGTCGGCGGTGACCGCCGGTCTGTGTCTCATGTATGTGATCCCGGCGCTGGCGGCTCTGACCGGTTCACGCATCGGATTGGTGGGGTACCTCGCCGGCGTCGCCTCGCGACTCGTGTCCGCGCGGACAACCGGGGGACGCACGTTCCCCGATGCCCTGGGGCATCCCGCGTCGATCGCTCTCTTCACCTTTCTCGCCGCGGATTCGACGATCGCCCGTCACCGTGGGGAACTGGAGTGGAAGGGACGCACCATCGAGGTTTCGCGATGAGCCGGGTCATCGTCATCGGCGCCGGCGTCGGCGGACTCGCCGCGGCGATGCGCCTGCAGGCGGCCGGCCATGACGTCACCGTGCTCGAGCAGTTCGACACCGTCGGTGGCAAACTCGGCGTGATCGAGCATGACGGTTTCGTCTTCGACACCGGCCCGTCGCTGGTCACCATGCCGCATATCCTCACCGAGTTGTTCGACGACACCGGCGCCCGGGTGGACGAGTTCCTCGCGCTCGAGCGGCTGCCGGTCGCAGCGCGCTACCGGTTCCCCGACGGTACGGTCCTCGACCTGCCCGACACGCTCGACGACATCCCCTCCGCCCTGGACGACGCACTCGGCCCCGGTTCGGGTGACGAATGGTCGGCGTTCCTCGAACGCGCGCAGGCGATCTGGGATGTCACCCACGGCCCGTTCCTCGAGTCGCCGATGAGTGTCCGGACGATGATCGGCGGGATCGCCACACCCTCCGACGTCCGAACCGTGGCGCCGTGGAAAACGTTGCGGGGTCTGGGTTCCGAATATCTCAGCGATTCCCGGTTGGCGATGCTGCTCGACCGTTACGCGACTTACACCGGTTCTGATCCGCGTCGTGCTCCGGCGGCCCTGGCCTCCGTCCCGTGGGCCGAGCAGGCCTGGGGTTCCTGGTATGTCCGCGGCGGCCTCGGCCGGATCGCCACCGCGATGCGGGATCGGTTGCTCGCCCTGGGCGGTCGGATCGAGTTCGGGGTCGAGGTGTCCCGGGTTTCGACGGATGCACGCGGCCGGGTCGACGGCGTCGTACTCGCCGACGGCAGCCGGCGCTCCGCCGAACTCGTCGTGGCGAATGCCGACGCCCGCCAGGTCTTCGACCGCCTCGTCCCCCGCCGTTCCGTTCGCATTCCGTCTGCGCTGCTGCGGCGTTCGACACCGTCGTTGTCGGGTTTTGTCCTGCTCCTCGCGCTCGAGAACCCGCCCGCCGACCAGGCCCACCATCACGTGTTGTTCGCCGAGGACTACGACGAGGAGTTCGACGCCGTCTTCGGTCTCAACGGCCCGCCGCGACCCGTTGCCCGCCCGACCGTCTACATCTCCGCGCCCGACGATCCGGAGATCGTCCCGGGTCCCGACACCGCAGCCTGGTTCGTGCTGGTCAATGCGCCGCGGCACGACCCGGAGCACGGAGTCGACTGGGACGCAGCAGGACTCGCGGACAAGTACGCCGACCAGATCATGCAGGTGATGGCCGACCGCGGTCTCGACGTCCGCGACCAGGTCCGCCACCGCCTGCCGGTCACACCGGCCGATCTCGAACGCCGAACCATGACCCCCGGCGGCTCGATCTACGGCTCGTCGTCGAACGGACCGCGGGCCGCCTTCTTGCGGCCGAAGAACACCTCACCCATCCCGGGCCTGTACCTGGTCGGCGGTTCGTCGCACCCCGGCGGCGGACTCCCGCTGGTGATGCTGTCGGCGAAGATCGTCGCGGACCTGATCGCACAGTCGCCCACTCCCTGAGGTGCGAGAGGGCGCGTCGCCC
>NZ_JSYC01000009.1:0-72638 GCF_054823965.1 Gordonia sp. GN26
AGAACATCTACTGCGCCGAGGTCGAGAACGTCCTCTACGGCCACCCGAGCATTGCCGAGGCAGCGGTCATCGGACGAGCGGACCCGAAGTGGGGCGAGGTGCCCGTCGCCGTCGTCGTCCTCGCCGACGGCGTCGACGACCTGAACCTGGCCGGGTTGGAGCCACATCTGAACGAGAACCTGGCACGGTTCAAGCACCCCAAGGACCTCGTGATTGTCGACGAGCTGCCGCGCAACGCCGGTGGCAAGGTGACGAAACCCGTGCTGCGACAGCGCTTCGGCAGCAAGGACGCCGGTTTGTCCGATTGACCCGCCGAAAGCTCACGAGCAACCCGTCGAGTCTGCGTAGGGTGTGACGCAGACAACTGTGATGCAGGCAACAATGTCGAGCATCGCACGATCGACACGGGAGCCAGTGAATGACCGCAACGTACGAAGCCACCGCCGATCTGACCACCGAGCCGTACCGCTCGCGTCGCAACCACTGGAACAATCAGGTTCACCGGCATGCGCTCATGACGCCGGACAAGGTGGCGATCACGTACCTGGACAAGTCCACGACGTGGAAGCAACTCGACGACCGGTCGAGGGCTTTCGGCGCTGCGCTGAGCCGGCTCGGTGTGCAGTTCGGTGATCGCATCCTGATGGTGCTGCTCAACCGCACCGAGTACGTCGAGGCAGTCCTCGGTGCGACGCTCATCGGCGCGATCCCGGTTCCGGTGAACATCCGGATGAGCCCCGCCGAGGTCGCCTACCTTGTCTCGGACAGCGGGGCCAAGGTCATCGTGACCGAGAAACTCCTCGCACCCCTGGCCGACGCCGTATCTGCGTCCACCGGCGGGATCGACACCCTGATCGTCGTCGACGGCAGCGAGAACCCGCAGCACCTCGAGTACGAAGGCCTTCTCGCCCAGGGCGACGCGGACCTGCCGGCCGTCGACGTCCCCGAAGACACCGTCGCGGCGATCATGTACACCTCGGGCACCACCGGAAAGCCCAAAGGCGCCATGCTGACCCACCAGAACTTCCACGCCCAGGCGGTGACCACGATGGCCACCACCGCCAACGCGGACGCCGACGACGTGGCGTCGGTGGTGCCGCCGATGTTCCACATCGCCGGCCTGGCCGCCTTTGCCCCGGTCTTCTACCGTGGCGTCCGCGCCGTCATCCACCCGCTGGGCGCCTTCGACCCCGACGCCATGCTCGACACCCTCGAAAGAGAAGGCACCACTTCGGTGTTCATGGTGCCCGCGCAGTGGCAGGCGGTGTGCGCGGCCCAGAAGGCCCGTCCGCGAAAGCTTCGTCTGCGCAACATCAGCTGGGGTGCCGCCCCGGCGTCGGACACCGTCCTCAACGCCATGGGAGAGGCTTTTCCCGAGGCGCTCAACATGACCGCGTTCGGGCAGACCGAGATGTCCCCGGTGACGACGATCCTCGAGGGAAAAGACGCACTGCGTAAGAAGGGTTCGATCGGCAAGGTGGTGCCGGCCGTGACCGCGCGCATCGTCGACCCGCTGATGAACGACGTGAAGCCCGGCGAGGTGGGGGAGATCGTCTATCGCGGACCCAATCTGATGAAGGGCTATTGGAACAAGCCCGAAGCGACCGCAGAAGCTTTCCGCGGCGGGTGGTTCCACTCCGGCGACCTCGTCCGTGAGGACGAGGACGGTTTCCTCTTCGTCGTCGACCGCGCCAAGGACATGATCATCTCCGGCGGCGAGAACATCTACTGCGCCGAGGTCGAGAACGTCCTCTACAGCCACCCGGCGATCATGGAAGCAGCCATCATCGGTCGCGCCCACGAGAAATGGGGCGAGGTGCCGGTCGCTGTCGTCGTCCTCGCCGAGGGTGTCACCGACCTGACGCTGGCCGAACTGGAACCCCACCTCAACGAGAACCTGGCCCGTTTCAAGCATCCCAAGGACCTGGTCATCATCGACGAGCTGCCGCGCAACGCGGGCGGCAAGGTCGTCAAGCCGAAGCTGCGCGAGACCTACGGCAGCAAGGATGCCGGGCTGGCCGACTGACCGCTCCCGCGAGCACGAACGAATCAACCCGCCACCTCATCGAGGTGGCGGGTTGATCTTCTCAGTGGTGGGTCTGTCCGACCGTCACTTCTTTTTCTTCTTGTCCTTCGCCGGGCGGGTGGCCGCGAGTTCCCGGCCACGCCGGCGGTAGCGCCAGATGAACCAGCCGACGGCGATCGCCAGGACGATGCCGATGATCACGCCCCACAATGTTGCGGCGCGGAATCCGGGTGCATCGACGTCGAAGATGCGTTCACCCGCGTGCGCCCCGTTACCGCCGCCCGCGACGACCGCCAGCGTCAGCAGGTTCGGGATCGCGACGATGACGCCGAGCACCGCGAAGCCGATCGCAGGGACGTTTCTCATCCGGCTGCGGCTCAGGAACGCGAACACGAAGAGCAACAGCGGGACGAACGTGCAGACGACACCCAGCACGAGGCCGGTCCAGACTCCGCTGGCCATCGACCCGTCGACCCGGCGACCGATCTGCCGGCCCACCAGCGGGGTAGGAACGCCTCCAGGATGAAGTACGTGATCACCAGGAGGGCTGCGATGATCAGGCCGATGACGACCTTCTTGACGATCGTGTTCGCACGTTCGGCGGCCGTCGGCTTCAGCGGCGCCTCGGTCGTCGTCGGCGCTGCCGGTGGTGTCGAGCCGGCGGTGCCCGGCGGCATGTCGCCGGCCGGTGCCGACGTGGGCGGGAGCGGCGCGGTGTGCGACCCGGGCGGCGGATCGACCGGGTCTGGCGAATGGCCCGAGAACTGCTCGTTACTCATGAGGCCGAGTGTAAGCGCGGAAGATGAGCTTTCAGGTGCGACGCCGCCGACCATCTGCAGACGGCAGAGAATCGTCATCTCGAATCCCGCCGTAGATTCCCCGCCGCACGATCCACGGCTGCAGTACCGCGTCCACCGACCATGCGGGGAAACGGAATGACCGACCGTTCGGTGCGAACACCTGCAGGCCGTCGTGCTGCGCGCCGAGGACCGACCCCCATCGTCGTCGGGGTGGCACATAGCTTCGTGCGCGGCCGGGCCGACCCGACAGGTCCGCGCGGATGTTGTGGGCGAGCAACCGGTCGGCGCGGTTGCGTGCCGAGCTCCGGAGAGCATCGGTCGCGGCGATGTCCCCGACGGCGTAGACGAGCTCGTGGCCGGGAACCCGCAGTTCCGGTGTCACACGGACGAACCCGTGGTCATCGAGGATCTCCGCGGGCAGCCAGTCGGAGTTCGGGGTGACCCGGCCGATCGCCCAGAGCACCGCGTCGGCGTGCACGGCTTGCTGCCCGGTGGACCATTGCACGGGTCCGGTGGTGATCTCGTCGCAGGCGAAGTCGTCGGGCACCCGCGCGCGGTGGCCGCCATGCACTCCGACGCCGAGGCTGCGCAGGCGCGCCGACACGTTCTGCCAGGTCCGATGGTGGTGACGAGGGAGCGCGCGGTCGCCGGGGTGGTAGAGGTCGATGTGCTTGTCCGGCCACGTCGCGGCCAGGTTCGCGACCGCACTCACCGCCGCGGCACCACCCCCGATCACCGCGATCGAATCCGCCTCCGCCAGCCGGGAATGCGCCGCGGCGAGGTCCCGGTCGACGTCGGTCGGGGACTGGAGACCGGGACGCCGCCAGAAGCCGTTGCGGACACCGGTTGCGATAACCAGGGCGTCGAACGGTTCGACGTGTTCGGTTCCGTCGGTACCGGTGACCGTCACCTTTCGTCCGTGGAGGTCGGCCGCGATCAACGATCCGTGGACCGTGCGGACACCGTCCAGCTTGCGGAACCGATCGAACGCGATCCGGTAGTCGCGGGCCCAGGCCTCGGGCCGGCTGAGACGTAGCCCGAGTTCCTGACCACTGACCAGCCCGGGCTTCGACGAGATCCCGACGATGTCGGCGTGCCCGGACAGATGGATCGCGGTCAGTACTCCCGTGTCACCGAGGCCGGCGATGACGACGCGGGATCGGGTCATCCGGGGACGTGTTCGGTTTGCGGAGGTCGGGCACCGCGCGGCGGCCGGGGTACGAACAGCGACACCCGGTCGGCGACATCGGCGTAACCGGGACGCCGGGACAGGCTGCGCTGCTCCATCATCGGGATACTCGCGCCGAGGAACATCGCCAGCATCACCACGACACCCACGAGCAACCACCACCAGTCCGAGGGTGAGGCGGCGATCCCGAACAGCGCCATCGCCACCCAGAAAGAGAACTCGCCGAAGTAGTTCGGGTGCCGGGACCACGACCAGACGCCGGTGTCCAGGACCGCTCCCGGCGTGCGATGCGCCGTGAAGCGACGCAACTGCGCGTCCGCGACGTACTCGAGGGCGATCGCGGCGAAGCCCACGACCGCAGCCAGTGCCGTCAGCCAGGCGATCGTCGAACCCTGACGGGTCACCGCGACGTACACCGGCACCATGCCCAGGAACACCTGCGTGGTGGGGATGACGTGGATGGCGAACAGGTCGACGACGATCGCGGCACCCCCGGCACGCTCCCTGAGCATCCCGTAGCGCCAGTCCTCGTGATCCAGACCCGGCCACCCGGTCGCCCAGTTGGCGGTCAGCCGGATCGCCCAGACCCCGACGACGACGGCGATGACCCAGCAGTGCACAGCACCGGCACCGACATCGCCTGCAGCCCACCAGTACACCAGCAGCACGGGTGGGATGCCGCTCCAATATGCGTCGTACATGCTCGAGTTCGCATACCAGCGGCTGAAGCCGAAGATCACCAGCGTCGCCCAGAGATCGGCGACGAGGGTGTCGAGCCACAGGTGGCCGGTGTCGGGCCCCAGCCACAACCACGCGGCGGCGACCCCGAGGGCCACCACGTAGGCGATGATCACACGCACGAACGACGTTGTCCGGCTCACGATGTCACGTCCCTGCCGTCGGCGGGTCAGAGTTGTTTCTCGATGGACCCGACCAGTTTCTCGGGTTTGGTTGCCGGTGCGAAGCGTTCGACGACGCACCCGTCGCGATTCACCAGGAACTTGGTGAAATTCCACTTGATCCGGCCGCCGAAGACTCCCGACTTCTGCGTGCGCAGCCATTCGAAGAGGGGGTGGGCGTCCGGTCCGTTCACGTCGACCTTGGCGAACATCGGGAAGGTGACGTCGTAGGTCAGCGAGCAGAAGTTCTTGATCTCTTCCTCGTTGCCGGGCTCCTGGTGTGCGAACTGATCGCACGGGAAGCCGAGGACTCGCAATCCCTGGCCCTGGTAGTCGCGATGCAGCGTCTCCAGCCCCTGGTATTGCGGTGTGAAGCCACACTTCGATGCGGTGTTCACGATCAGCAGTGGGTCGCCCCGGTACGTCGAGAGGTCGACCGGTTTGCCGTCGATCCCGGTCGCGGTGAAGTCATACGCGGAAGTCATGTCGCCACGCTACTTCCGGTCGGCGCACAGCAGCAGGCATTGGACCGAAACCGCGCTGCGTCGTGTCAGTCGCCGAATCGCTCGGTGCGGATCCGGGACGGTTCGTGGCCGGCATCGACCATCCACTTCGAGCAATCCTCGACGAATCGGTTCGGTCCGCAGATGTAGACGGTCGGCGAGCGCGACGGATCCATGGTGAGCGCGGCCAGCTCCGCCGAGTCGAGGCGCCCCGGCGGTCTCGGCGATCCCGCGGGTGCGACGCGTGTGTGGACCAGGTGAAGGTCCATGCGGTGGTGCTCGATGAGTTGCCGGATCTCGTCGCGGTAGTAGACGCGTTCGGGGCTGCGCACCGAGTAGACCAGGGAGAAGGGCGTCAGCGGTGCGTCGACCTCGCGGCTCCGGATCATCGACATGAGCGGCGCGACCCCGGACCCGCCGCCGATCAGTTGCACCGGACGGTCGTCGCCGGAAGCCCACGTGAAGTACCAGCCGTGTGGTCCGCTGATCTCCAGCGGGTCGCCGACCTCCACCATGTCGACCAGATACGGCGACACCTCCCCGTCGTCGAGACGTTCCACGGTGACCTCGATCGATCGGGTCTCCCGGGCGTCCGACACCGAGTAGGCGCGGGCAGTCGAGTAACCGTCCTCGGCGGTGAGCCGGATGTCGACATGCTGGCCGGGCAACACATGGACGGGTTCGGGGAGTGCCAACCGCAGGGTGCGCGCGGACGGGGTGATGTCGACGACGGAGGCGACCGTCGTCAGCAGCCAGTCGGTCACGAGTACCGCTGCTCACGCCAGGGGTCGCCGTACATGTGGTACCCGCGCTCCTCCCAGAAACCAGGGGTGTCCTCAGGCATGAACCGAAGGCGCCGAACCCATTTGGCGCTCTTCCAGAAATAGAGGTGGGGGACGAGGAGCCGGGCGGGTCCGCCGTGCTCGGGTGCCAGCGGCTCGCCGTCGTAGGTGTCGGCGATCCAGCCCTGTCCGCCGGTCAGGTCGGCGAGCGGAACATTGGTGGTGTACCCGCCGTAGCAGTGCGCCATGACGTACGGTGCCGGTTCGAACGGTAGTGCCGCGAGCAGGGTGTCGAAGGAGACCCCTCGCCAGCGCGTGGCGAACTTCGACCACCGTGTGACGCAATGGATGTCGGTGGTGATCTCGTCGTGGGGCAGCGCCTGGAACTGCTCCCAGGTGAACGTCGAGGCGCGGTGCTCGGCGGACTGGACGGCGAGCGACCACTTCTCCAGGGGCACCGATGGTGTGGGCTCGGCCGACAGCACCGGGAAGTCGAGGGTCGTGTACTGGCCCGGGGGTAGGCGGCGGGCATCGCGGTCGCGGCGGCCCACGAAGCCTCGGTTGACGATCGCCATGGTCGCGGAGTCTACGCGCAGGCGTACCCGCCGGCCGAACGATGAGGTTTGGCGAAACGCCACATGTGGGCATTCCGGATGATGGCGATCAGCAAGAACGACACCGTCCGATGGAACACCTCGCAGGGTGAGACCGAGGGGACCGCGGAGGAGAAGCGGACCAAGGAGTTCACTTTCGAAGGGCAGAAGTTCAAAGCCAGTGAAGACGAACCGTATTGGATCGTGAAGTCGTCGAAGACCGGTGCCAAGGCGGCGCACAAGGAATCCTCGCTCTCCAAGAAGTAGGCGCCGCCAGGCCGCGAGACCTCGAATAACCACGGCGAACCGCGTATCGTCGGAAACCGTCGGGGCCGAGTCCGTCGCGCACGAAGGGTTGTCCCATGGCCGCCGACTCACCCCATCCCGATCGAAAAGCGCTGCGCCGGAACGTACTGGCGTTGCTCTCTGTTCTCGCCGCCCTCCTGGCGACAACGGTGTCCATTTCGTCCGCCTCCGCCGCGCCGACCCCGACGATCGTGCTGGTGCACGGCGCCTTCGCGGACTCGACCGGCTGGGATGGCGTCGCATCACGGCTCTCCTCAAAGGGTTATCCGGTCCAGCGGTTCGACAATCCGCTCCGCGGGCCTGCCCACGACTCGGCGCTACTGGAGAAGAAACTCGCCACGATCAGCGGTCCGATAGTGCTCGTCGGTCATTCTTACGGAGGCATGGTCATCACGAATGTCGACGACCCGGATGTCGTTGCCAACGTGTACATCGCCGCGTTCGCGCCGGCGCAGGGCGAGTTCGTGCAGGGGTTGCTCAATCCGATCGTGTATCCCGGCAGCCGACTCCTGCCACCGGCGTTGCAGGTCAAGGTGGTCGACGACCCCACGGGCGTGGCGGGACGGAACGTCGACGGTTTCATAGCGAAGCCGTACTTCCGGGAGGTCTTCGCCCAGGACGTGAGCGTCGCGACTGCTGCCGACATGTTCGCGCATCAGAAGTCCGCGGCGCTCGTCGCCAATCTCGAACCCTCAGGTCCGGCATCGTGGGCGCGGGTGCCGAGTTGGTACCTGGTGTCGCGACAGGACCGCGTGATTCCGCCTGCACTCCAGCGCTTCATGGCGGCGCGTGCCGCGTCTGGCCGCATCTCGGAGATCGACGCCTCACACGTGTCCATGGTGTCGCACCCGGCCGTGGTGGCCGCGGTGATGATCGAGAAGGCCGCCACCGCTTAGCGGCAACTCGGTCTCGTTTCGGGCCTCTCCGTCGGCGGCTGTGCAAGGATCACGGCGATCGTCGATCCTGGAGGTTCCCCATGCCCACCGGAGTATCCGACGCCGCCCGGCGGCCACCTGTCGATCTCGCCATCGACGTCCGCGATCTACGCAAGTCCTTCGGCAGGTTCGAGGCGCTGCGAGGACTCGACCTGACTGTTCGACGCGGCGAGGTCCACGGTTTCCTCGGCCCCAACGGAGCCGGCAAGTCGACGACGATCCGGGTGTTGCTCGGTCTGTTGCGCGCCGACGCGGGCGAGGTCCGCCTGCTGGGCGGCGATCCGTGGCGCGACGTCGTCGAGCTTCATCGCCGGCTCGCCTACGTCCCCGGCGACGTCTCCCTGTGGCCGTCGATGACCGGCGGCGAGATGATCGATCTCCTCGGCGCGATGCGCGGCGGGCTCGACGAAGAGCGTCGTGCCGACCTCGTCCGACGTTTCGAACTCGACACCACCAAACGGGGTCGCCAGTATTCGAAGGGCAACCGCCAGAAGGTGGCGATCGTCGCCGCGCTGGCCTCCGACGTCGAGCTGCTGATCCTCGACGAGCCGACCTCGGGCCTGGATCCGTTGATGGAGAGCGTCTTCCAGGACGTGGTCGGCGAAGCGAAATCCCGTGGTACGACGGTGCTGTTGTCGAGCCATATCCTCGCCGAGGCCGAGACCCTCGCCGATCGACTCAGCATCATCCGCGACGGCGCGATCGTCGCCACGGGCAGCCTGTCCGACCTCCGTGGTCACACCCGAACGTCGGTCCGCGCCGACCTCGACACCATCCCCTCCGATGAACAGCTCGCGGAACTTCACGATGTCACCGTGGACGGGCACCGTCTCGGTGCCACAGTCGATTCGGACCGGATCGGCGATGCGATGGCGATGCTGACGTCGTGCGGCCTACGGTCGCTGACCGTCGAGCCGCCGTCGCTGGAGAGCCTGTTCCTTCGGCTCTATGAAGCCGAAGGTGCGGCGCCGGGGGAGCGGTGAGATGACCGTCGCCTCCATCGCCGGTACACGACCGCTGCTGAAGGCGTCCCTGCACCACGAGGGGAGAACCTTCGCCCCGTGGATCGTGCTGCCGACCGCGTTGGCGGTGTCGTCGGTCCTCGTGTACCCGTGGCTGTTTCCCGATGCGCTGGAACGAAAGGCGTTCGCGGCGACGGTCGGGGCCAACCCGGCGCTGGGGTTGATCTTCGGTCCTGCCTACGACCTGGCGACAACCGACGGTTTCACCGCGTGGCGCAGCCTCGCCCTCGGCGGGTTCATCGCGGCGCTCGGTGCGATCTTCATCGTCGTCAAGGCCAGTCGCGGACAAGAGGACTCGGGACAGGCCGAACTACTGGCCTCGGGTGTTCTCGGTAGGTCGTCGCGACTGCTGGCCGCGCTGGTCATGGCGATGACGTGCTCGGTGGCGATCGGCGTCGTGGCCGGCGTGACCACCGGGCTGTGCGGCGGCGCCTGGGGCTCGTCGATGTTGCTCGGTGCCGGATTCACCGTCACCGGTTGGATGTTCGCTGCCGTCGCCGTGGTCAGTGCGCAAGTCGGCGCCGATGCCCGTGCGGCGACGACGATCTCGGTGTCACTGCTCGGTGTGCTGTTCATCCTCCGAGGGTTTTTGTACTCGGTCAGCGCACCGACCTGGGCGACCTGGGCCAACCCACTCGGCTGGATCCAGGAGACGCGGCCGGCGACCGGCGACCACTGGTGGCCGCTGGGGCTCGGGCTCGCCTTCGCGGTCGTGGTGGCCGGAGTGGGTTTCGCTCTACAGGTCTCGCGCGACTTCGGGCAGGGACTGATCCCCTCGAAACCGGGCCCGCCGAGGGGCCGTACAGGATCGCCGACGGCCCTCGCCATCCGACTCAACAGAGCATCCATCGCATCCTGGTCGGTGGCCTTCATCGGACTCGGCGTCGCATTCGGTTACTTCACCCGATCGGTCAAGAGTCTGCTGGAGACGAATCCGGCACTGGCGATGGTCTTCGCGTCCGGTGCAGCGTCGCCGGCCGATCTGATCGCGGCGTTCGTCACGACGATCCTGAGCCTGGTCGGGATCATCGCCGCGGTGGCGGGGGTACAGATCGTCAACCGTGTGCGCACCGAGGAACTCGAGGACCGGACCGAAGCGGTTCTCGCCACTTCGGTTGCCCGCGTCCGCTACTTCGCCGCGAGCGTGCTGGTGGCGTTCCTGGCGTCGGCGGTGTTCTTGTCGATCGCGGGGGTGGTGGTCGGTGTCTTCGCGTCGACCGCCGACATCGGCATCGGCTTCGGCAACGCGCTGCTGCAGGCGGTCGTGACGGTCCCGGCAACGTGGACGGTCATCGCCTTTGCGGTCATGGTGATCGGTGCCCGCCCCGTGGCCCGGCCGGTGATCTGGCTCGGCGTGCTGGTGTCCTTCGTGATGACGATCCTGGGACCGAGCTTCAAACTGCCCGGTTGGGCACTGGGTTTCAGCCCGTTCCACCACGACCCGGACGTGGCCGCCATCGATACGAACTGGTGGGGCCTGTTGTGGATCGGCCTCGTGACCGTCGGGTTCCTGCTGATCGGCTTCGCCGGGTTCCGACGACGCGACATCCCGTGAGAGGCCCGAAAGATGCGTATGACGTCGAGCCCGGGTTCCGGGCTCGACGTCATACGGAGTTTCGGGCGGTGGCCCCGAAGACAGGTTGCGTTTTGTCCCGGACACCGGGACAAGACGCAACGTGATCAGTTCTGGCCGAGAGCCTCCGCGAGGCGACGCCACTGCTCCCGCGGGAATCCGCGGTGGTCCTCCTGGAGGACCTGGACGCAGACGTGGTCGGCACCGGCGGAGCGGTGCTCGTCGATGCGGCCCAGGATCGCCGACTCGTCACCCCAGACGATCAGGGCGTCGAACAGCCGATCGCTGACCGTGTCGAGGTCCTCGTCGGTGAAACCGAGGCGGCGGAGGTTGTTGGCGTAGTTCGGCATGGCGAGGTAGCTCGTGAGCCACTTGGTGCCGATCGAACGTGCCTCGTCGCGGTCTGCGGCGAAGATGGCGGTCTGCTCGGGTGCGAGCAGCGGCCCGGCGCCGAGGGTTTCACGTGCGGTCGCGGTGTGGTCCGGTGTCACCAGGTACGGGTGTGCACCGAGCGTGCGGTCTGCGGCGAGTCGGAGCATTTTCGGTCCGAGGGCCGCAAGAACCCGGCTGTCCGCCGGTACCGGCGTCGGCGCCGAATCGAGTCCGTCGAGGAACGCACGGGTGGTGGCCAACGGCTTCTGGTAGCGACCCGCCTCCTTCGCGTCGATCAGCGGTGCGTGGCTGATACCCAGGCCGAGAAGGAACCGGGGACCGAACTCGTCGGCGAAACTCGCGTGCGCCGCAGCGACATCGTGTGGTTCATGCATCCACATGTTGAGGATGCCGGTGGCGATCACGGCCTTCTTGGTGGCACCGAGGAGGTTGCGCACCGAGTCGAGAACAGGGCCACCGACGTCGGGGATCCACAGGGCGGTGAAGCCCAACTCGTCGAGCTCGGCTGCGGCTTCCGCGGCCTCCCCGGCGTCTCCATAGCGTAGTGGCGAACTCCAGATTCCAACCCCGTCGAGATTCATGTTCTCGACCCTACCGACGACATCCGGCGTCGGGGTACGAGCACCGGTTCAGGCGTTGGTCGATGTTCCCGGTGCCGTCTGGGCCAGGCGGGCGTCGAAAGCGGTCGTCAGCTGTCGGAACACCTTGATACCGACCGCGCCGACGACGATCACGATGATCCCGACAACCGTGCTCAACTCCTCGGTCAGCAAGCCGGCGATGCCGATGGCAAGCACATAGCCGGGCACCCAGTCGAACAGGTGGAGCATGCTCTGCGGCGTCTCGTCCGTGAGCCATCCTTCGCGGAGAGCAGCGTGATAGGTGGCGTAATCGGGGTAGAACTCCGTGAACGACACCGCGAAGATGATGCCGCCGATCTGGATGATCCAGCCCGTCCAGAAGTTGTTCGAATCGTCGAGCACCAGATCCCCGACGGCACCCGAGATCGCTCCGACCGCGAACCCGACGACCCACGCCCACGTGATGACGTAGTTGATCCGCAGGAACAGCGGACTCGTCCAGAGTTCCTTCTCGGTGGTTTCTCGGGCGTACTGCAGGGTGAACGGCCGGCGCACGATGATCGAGCCGAGGGCGAAGGCGACCAACGCGATGTTGGTCATCTCGCCGCCCCATTTCTCCAGCCAGCCGATGACCCCGGCCGAGGCGAACAGAGCGAGACCGGCCATCGCCGCGAAGTAGGCGACGTCGAACAACTCGAGCAGTTTGAAGCTGCTGCCGCGGCGGTGAGTCCCCACGACGAGAAGCAACGACAGGGCCAATGCCGAGGCCGCTGCTTCTTCGAAGCGGCCCGGGCCCGTCACCAGTGCCATCACGATCCACGGCGACATTCCCGCGAAGGGGGAGTTCAGAAAAGCTGTCAGCACACGACGCGCTCCCGACTCCGGCCCGGTTCCCGAAGCCGGTCGGTCAGCCGCCGAGTTCTCCGGCGCGTTCGACATGTCTGAATTGTGGGGCTTTCCTGGTGGTTCCGCACCGATCTGGCGAAATACGTTCGCAAAAAGTGCCGATAGGCGCCTGATCGCGGCGATCCCGGGTCAGACCTGGGGTGCGATCACCACCGCCGAGTTGTGGCCGCCCATGCCCAGGGAGGTCTTCAGTGTGGGGCCCGCATCCCGATGCGTCAGTCCGTCGAGAAGTTGTGGGATTCCGTCGGAAACACTCGGCGGCGCCGGGATCTCGCCCCGGTCGTATCCGAGCAGCGACGCGGCCAGCTCGACCGCACCCGCCGCGCCCTGGCAGTGCCCGGCAAGGGGTTTGACGGAGAAGACCTCACTGTTGGGCAGCATCGTCTCGGCGATGGTCGCCTCGGCGCGGTCACATTGCCGGGTGCCGGGACCATGCGCATTCAGGTACCGGATCTCGTCCCCGGAGACACCGGCGGTCGACAGCGCCTGTTCCACACAACCGACGACGTTGGTGAGCTGCGGATCGATCGACGTGACGTGGAAGGCGTCGTGGGACATGGCCCCGCCCAACACATCTGCATAACCGTCGGTCCTGCGGTTGGTCATCGTGAAAGCGATGGCCGCTTCGCCGAAGGTGAAGCCCCGGCTGCCTTCCTGGAACGGACGGCAGGCGTCGAGTGCGTCGGTGTCGGTGATGGCGACGCCGAGTTGGACGAACATGCCGACCACTTCCGGCTTGGCCGACAGATCTGTGGCGACCACCAGGACGTCGTCGACGAGATCGGCGTCGAGCCATGACTTTGCCGTCACGATCGCCGCCGAACCCGAGGTGCACATCGCCGACACGTTCATTGCCGGACCGTGAAAGCCGTACTCCTGCATGAGCAGCGACACCGGCGTGGACGGTGTCACCGACAGATACTGCCGGCCGGTGTACTGCCCTGCACCGGAGGTCACCATCGGATACATGTCGAGATCGCCGAGCACGCAGGCGTGCACCAAACCGACCCGCGAACCGGCGCGCCAACCGTGTGCGATCGCGTCCTCGATGGCTTCCCGCGCCGCACTTCGCATTGCGCGGGCGAAGCGGGTGTTCCCGTCGGCCTGGTCGCCGCCCTCCGGCACGCGCACTATCCATCCCGGGCCACCGTCGTCCCCGGAACCGAAGCCCTCGTGCAACGCGGCTGCGGACTTCCCGGAGACCAGGCCGTTCCACAAGGCCTCTCTACCCCAGCCGTATCCGGTCACGGCCCCCACACCCGAAATGGTCGATCGATGATTCGTCATTGGTGAACCCTCTTCATGGATTTTTGAATTGTCGGCAGTTCTGCGAGGTCATCTGACCGAACGCCACCTCAAGAATCCCCCAGAGAGCGGCAATCGACTCATTTCGCGACGGACGGGGTTTCCACTCGACTTTCGCACGACTCTGCGTCGTTTTAGCCCACCCGACACCCCCTTTTTGGGGGAACATGGACGGCGGGGTTGGAGCAGGGCCGGGGGGAGGGACTGACGCAGTGCCGGAATCGATGCCTACGGACGGTGGCCACAGTGATCTCGTCGCACCCCATGCCGAGCCCATGACCCGATCCAACGATGCCGCGGTGGCCGAACGCTATCGCCTTCTCCTCGAACTGAGCCCGGACGCGATCGCCGTACACCAGGACGGTGTCATCGTGTACGTGAACTCCGCGGCGCTCGACTTCGCCCGGGTCGCCGACCGGGAGGAGATGCTCGGCCGCCCGATCACCGACTTCGTCCACCCCGACGAACTCCCGCACATGATCGAGCGGATCGTCAGCATGGGCGACGAAGCCGGCGCGGCGACGTATCCGGAGGAAGTCGTGATGGTCGACGCCCATGGCGTGTCGCGTCCGATGGAGGTCACCTCGGTTCGCACCGTCTGGCACGACAAACCGGCGTATCAGGTGATACTGCGCGACATCACCGCGCAAAAGGCCATCGAAGCGGCACTGAGACGTCAGGCGGCGCTGCTCGATCATGTCAGCAACGCTGTGATCGCCGTCGACCGGAACATGACGGTGCGGTCGTGGAATCCCGCGGCGGAGCAGATGTACGGCATCACCGCCGACGACGCCGTGGGTCGCGAGCTGGGTTCGGTCACGGGCGGCAACCTCGACGTCCGGGCCGCGGTGGCCCTGGGCGGCACGGTCGACCAGCTCCACCGCCGCGCGGACAACAACCGGACCTTCCTCGCCCATATCTCGGTCACGTCGATGGACGACGGCTTCCTGATCGTCGCCGAGCCCACCCGCAGACCGCTGATCGAGCGCCTGGGCACCATCCTCGCCGCCCTGCACCAGGCGGTCATCGTGGTGCGGGCCGACGGCGGAATCGAGCTCGCGAATCCCGCGGCCGCGACCATGCTCGGCCCGCAGGGCGTTCCCGGTTCGTCCGTCCACGACCTGCCGCTCGACTTCGTCGACGGTGAGTCGCCGATCATCCGCTGCCTGCGGACGCGGACTGCGATCACCGATGCCACGGCGACGATCAACACGCCGGGTGGCGAGCGATGGTTGTCCTGCAGCTGCCGCCCGATCGACGACGACACCGCGGAGGCGGTCGTGCTGGTGTCTTTCGCCGACATCACCGAGCGCTACCGCGAGCGCACCCGGCTGGCATGGGATGCCGTCCACGATCCGCTGACCCGGCTGTACAACCGGGCCGGGATCCTCAACGAACTCGAGTCGCACATGGAGGCACTCGCCGGTCACGACACTAATTGCGTCGCAATCTATTACATCGATCTCGACAACTTCAAACTCGTCAACGACTCACTCGGTCACGCCGTCGGCGACGAGGTCTTGCACACCGTTGCCCAACGGCTTGCGGGCGCGACGCCCCGGGAGGGTGCGGTGGGGCGGATCGGGGGAGACGAGTTCGTTCTGGTCACCACTCACCCGAAGACCAACACGCCGGCGGAGATCGAGCACCAGATCGAGTCGATCCGCGCCGCGATCAGACCGCCGGTGAGCGTGACCGACCGCAGCGAACCCCTGACGGTGCGCGTGAGCATCGGCGTCGCCACCGTGGCCGCCGGCGACAACTCCACCCCCGAGGATCTCCTCCGGGACGCCGACATCGCTCTGTACCAGGCGCGCAAGGCATCTCGGGAGCCCTATGTCCAATTCCGGACGCATCACCGGGAGGAGCTCCAGCGCCGTCAACGGATCGGAGAGGAACTCCGTCGCGCGCTGGTCTCCGATCCCTCGCAGCTGGAGATCCACTACCAACCGATCGTCTCCACCGAGAGCGGGCAGCTCGTCGCACTCGAGGCCCTCCTGCGGTGGAACCATCCCGAACTCGGCTCGATCCCGCCCACCGAGTTCATCCCTTTGGCAGAGCAGTCCACACTCATCGACAAGGTCGGCGCCCATGTCCTCGCCACGGCCTGCGCCGAGGTGGCGGGGACGCCACAATTGCAACAGGTGATGCTGTGCGTGAACGCATCCCGGCGTGAACTAACCAACGAGGATTTCCTCCGCCGTCTCCGTGAGACGTGTGCACAGACCGGCATGAATCCCCGATCCCTGTGCCTCGAGATCACCGAGAGCGCACTCGCGCCGCTCGAGAGCGGCCTGCTGAACCTGCTGCGCGACATCCGGGCTCTCGGCATCAGCATCTCGCTCGACGATTTCGGCACCGGCGCTTCCTCGCTCAGCGAGCTGTACCGGCTGCCGGTCGGCATCCTGAAGACCGCCAAGGCATTCGTCGATGCGCTCGGGGAGAATCCGAGTGCACGCACGATTCTCGCCGGCATCGTCGACGTCGCCCACGCGATGGGGGTCCGTGTGATCGCCGAGGGAATCGAGACCGCTGACCAGGCAGCCACGATCGCAGCCGTCGGCTGCGACCTCGCGCAGGGATACCACTACGGACGCCCGAAGCCGCTCGCCGAGATACTGTCCGGGACACCGGTGATCTCGACCCCGCCCGGCGCCCCGGACGAGTCCTGACCTGGCGGTCCAGACCAGATCGATACCGACGCGTGCTCGGATGTGCGCCGCCCGGCCTCGCCGCCCGAGTAGATTGAGCGCGAAAACGTCGGAGACGACGACCATGCAACCGGACAGCGAGGTCACGGACATGTCCCAGGATTCGTGCTGCACCACACCGGCGATCGGGGCCATGTGATGGCCGACCCGCAGCAGCGAGAGATCGCCGAACAACACACCGCGAAGGTCATCGGCGTCACAGTCGCCGCAGCCGTCGGTGGTTTCCTCTTCGGCTTCGACAGTTCGGTGGTCAACGGCGCCGTCGACTCGATCGAATCGAATTTCGGTCTCGGCAAACTGATGACGGGCTTCGCTGTTGCGATCGCGCTGCTCGGTTGCGCGCTCGGCGCCTGGTTCGCCGGGCGACTCGCCGACGTCTGGGGCCGCAAGCGCGTGATGCTGTTCGGCTCGGCACTGTTCATCATCTCGGCGATCGGTACCGCCTACACACAGACGATCCCGGATCTGTTGCTCTGGCGCGTTCTCGGCGGTATCGGCATCGGCATCGCTTCGGTCATCGCGCCCGCCTACATCTCCGAGATCGCTCCGGCCCGGTATCGCGGCGCACTCGCCTCGATGCAGCAGCTGGCCATCACCATGGGCATCTTCGCGGCACTGCTGTCGGATGCCGTCCTGGCCAACAGCGCCGGAAGCGCGTCGAACAACCTCTGGTGGGGTTTGGAGGCCTGGCGCTGGATGTTCCTCGTCGGCGTGGTCCCCGCCATCGTCTACGGCGTTCTCGCACTGCTGATCCCGGAATCGCCGCGATACCTGGTGGGCCGCAACCGGGACGAGGAAGCCGCTCGCATTCTCCAGACGGTGACCGGAGAGAGCGATCCGCTCGACCGCGTCAAGGAGATCAAACTGACGGTCAAACGGGAGTCCAAGACCTCGATCAAGGACATCGCCGGCCCGTCGTTCGGGCTTCATCCGCTGGTTTGGGTCGGCATCTGGCTCGCGGTCTTCCAGCAGTTCGTCGGCATCAACGCGATCTTCTACTACTCGACGACGCTCTGGCAGTCGGTCGGCTTCTCCGAGAGCGACTCGTTCAAGACGTCGGTGATCACCGCGGTCATCAACGTGGGCATGACGTTCGTGGCGATCCTGTTCGTCGACCGCATCGGTCGGCGGAAGCTGCTGCTGGCCGGTTCGGTGGGAATGTTCATCGGACTCCTCATGGCGAGTGTGGCGTTCACCCAACAGATCGGCGAGGGCGAGAACGTGTCGTTGCCCGATCCGTGGGGCGTGATCGCGTTGATCGGCGCCAATCTGTTCGTCGTCGCCTTCGCCGCCACCTGGGGTCCGGTGATGTGGGTGATGCTGGGGGAGATGTTCCCGAACCGCATCCGTGGCGTCGCACTCGGCGTGTGTACCGCGGTCAACTGGCTGGCCAACTTCACCATCTCGATGCTGTTCCCGCCGATGACCGAGGCGGTCGGACTGGGAATCATCTACGGCTTCTTCGCCTTCTGCGCCGCAGCGTCCTTCCTCTACGTCTTCAGGAAGGTCGAGGAGACCAAGGGCCTGGAACTCGAGGACATGGATTCGGTCGCAGAATCGCGGTTGTCCCGATTGGCCACCGCCCGCGGAACGCACGACAAGGCATGACCAGAGGAGTATCGGCGCATGGTTGACCTTCGAGACCTCGCCGTGCCGGTCGTCGGGGCACCGATGGCCGGCGGCCCGACGACGCCCGAGTTGGTGGTCGCCGTCGGCGCTGCCGGGGGACTCGGCCAGTTGGCCGCCGGATACCTGTCGCCCGAACGCGTCGCGGCCGACATCGCTGCCGTACGCGCCGGCGGCGTCGACACCTTCGGTGTCAACATCTTCGTCCCCGAGGCCGAGCCGGTGGATCGGGACGCCGTGGCCCGTTACCGCGACCGGCTGCTCGACTACGCCACGTCGCTCGGCGTGGAGTTGCCCGCCGTCGCGGAGCTCGGGGATGACGACGACCACTTCGACGCCAAGATCGCGTTGATGTGCGACGAGCGGATCCCGGTCGTCTCCTTCGCCTTCGGCTGCCCACCGGCGGACGCGGTCGCCGAGCTACGACGACACGGTTGCACCGTCGGGGTCACGGTCACCACCGCGGACGATGCGGTCGTCGCCGCGGATGCCGGGGCCGACTGGCTCTGCGTACAGGGACCCGACGCAGGCGGACATCGCTCTGTCTTCGACCGCCGCACCGAACCGCCCACCCAGTCACTCGACGACCTCCTGGAAGCGGTGCGTGCCCGCGTCGCACTCCCGCTGGTGGCGGCCGGGGGCGTCGCGACCCGCGATCGAGCCGACCGGCTGCGGTCTTCCGGGGCGGTCGCCGTCCAGGTGGGCACCCTTCTGCTGCGTACCCGGGAGGCCGGCACGAAACCGGCTCATGCGGATGCCCTGGCCGATCCGGCGCGCACCGAGACGGTGGTGACCCGCGCGTTCAGCGGACGCCCCGCGCGGACGCTGCGCAACCGCTTCACCGACGAGTTCTCCGAGGCCGCGGTCGCCGAGTATCCGGCGGTCAACAAGCTCACGGGTGGCGTCCGACGCGCCGCCGCCACCGATCCCGACGGCATCAACCTCTGGGCCGGGACCGGTTTCCGCGAGGCGGTCGTCGAGTCCGCGACGGATACGATCCGTCGTCTCGGCTGATTGATGTCGCGGCCGTCGCCGCGTCTCGGCGCCTAGACTCGGGAGCACGACACGAGGGGACGCCATGACCATGCATGAGATGCAGCAGTCGGCGGAACCGGACACCGTGAGTCCATCCGACCGGCCGCGATCGACGACGCCACGATCCGATCCCTAGGACGCTCGATGGCCCGTCGAACAGTCACGAAGCCCGCCGATCCCCCCTCCCGGGAGATCGCGGAGGATCTGAGCGCAGCCGGTTTCACCGACGCCCGGGTCACGGGACGTGGCGGTTTCGGCGTCGTCTACCGGTGCCGCCAGCCTTCGCTCGATCGGGAAGTGGCGGTCAAGGTGCTGCGGACCGGTGGCGATGAGACCGACCGGGTGCGGTTCCTCCGCGAACAGCAGGCGATGGGGCGCCTGTCCGGTCACCCGAACATCGTCCACATCCTCGAGGCCGGCGTGACGCGGTCGGGATTCCCGTTCATCGTCATGCCTTTTCACGTCCGCGGTTCGCTCGACACCCGTCTCCGGCGACAAGGACGCTGCGATGTCGCCGACGTCATCGACCTGGGTATCAAGATGGCCGGGGCGTTGGAGACCTCGCATCGTGCCAGCGTCCTGCACCGCGATCTCAAACCGTCGAACATCCTCCTCACCGAGTACGGGCAGCCACAGCTGACGGATTTCGGCATCGCCCGCCTCGCCGATCGGGACGACACCAGCCGTGGCCTGGTCCTCGGAACCCCCGCCTACACCGCACCGGAGGTCCTGCGCGGCGACTCTCCGTCGGTGGCTTCGGACGTGTACGGGCTAGGTGCAACTCTCTACGCCGCGCTCGCCGGGCGACCGGCGTACGGACGCCGCAAGAACGAGGACCTGGTCGCCCAACTCCTGCGGATCACCACCGACGAGCTCCCGGACCTGCGGGCGCAGGGTGTGCCGGAGCCGGTGTGGACGGTCATCGCGCGGTCGGTGGCGCGGACACCGGCGGATCGCTATGCGACCGCACTCGAGTTCGGCGAGGCACTGCGACAGGCCGGCCTCGAACTCGGCCTCCCCGTAGCCGACGTGCCCGTCCCGCTCCTCACCGACCTCGACGGCCCCACGCGCATCGACACGGACTCGTCCATGGACACGTCGGGGTACCTCCACCTCGGCAGCCCGGGCAGCGGGTCGGAGTCCGGGCGTCCACCGGTCGTCGCCACCAAGTACCGGCCACCGGTCATGGCGCACGCGACGGTTCCGCGCACCCGGTTGCTCGAGCGGCTCGCCACCGACAATCGAGCCCGTCTGATCCTGATCCACGGACCCGCCGGGTACGGCAAGACCGTTCTGGCGATCCAGTACGTCCATGCGACCGAAGCCTCCGGGGGCAAGACCGCATGGATGGCGATCGACGAGGACGACAACACCCCCGCCTGGTTCCTGTCCCATCTCGTCGACGCCGTCAGCGTGACGCTCCCGGGCCTCGGAACCGAGCTCACCCGAACGCTGGAGGAATACGGCGAGGGTGCCGAGCGGTACGTGTTGACCACGTTGATCAATCGCGCCCACACGACCGACGAGCACATCCGCGTCGTGCTCGACGACTGGCATCGGGTCACCAACCCCGAGAGCCGGGCGATCGCACTGTTCCTCATCGACAACGGCTGCCATCACCTTCAGCTGGTCGTCACCAGCCGTACCCGCCTGAATCTGCCGCTCAGTCGCCTCCGCGTGAAGAACGAACTGATCGAAATCGACGCCACCGCTTTGCGTTTCGACATGGACGAGTCGCGTGAGCTGCTCGTCGGCGGCACCGGGTTGTCGATCGACGACACCGATGTCGCCGAACTCGAGGAGACGACCGACGGTTGGGTGGCCGCCCTGCAGCTGGCATCGTTGGCGCTGCGCGATCACTCCGATCCCCGGGCGGCGATCCGGCAGTTCTCGGCGAACCACCGGGAACTCGGGGACTACCTGGCCGAGAACGTCCTCGACAGTCTCGACCCCGATCTGCTCGACTTCCTGCTGGCGACGTCGGTGGCGGAGCGGATCTGCGCGTCCCTCGCGACCGCGTTGACCGGTCGGCGACGCGCGCAGAGCATGCTCGAGGACATCGAGGAACGCGACCTGTTCCTCACCCGGCTCGATCCCGAAGGACAGTGGTTCCGCTATCACCATCTGTTCGCCGACTTCCTGCGTCGCCGACTCGAGAAGCAGGAGCCCGACCGTTGCGACGAGCTCCACCGGCGGGCCGCCACGTGGTTCGCCGACCGCCGCATGTTCAGCGCAGCCGTCGACCACTACCTCGCCGCAGGCGACGACTCCGATGCAATCGACCTGGTCGAACGCGAGGGCTACGACATGCTCGAGCAGTCCAAGATGATCACCGTGCTCGGCCTCGCCACGAAGCTCCCGCTCACGACGCGCCGGAAGCGGCCCGATCTTCAGCTGGTGATCGCCTGGGCGCACGCGCTGCTGCACCACCGGGCGCCGGCGAACACGGCGCTGGCCTACATCGACGCCGCACTCCCCGCCGGGTCCGATGCCGACGGCGATGTCGCCGACATCCGCGCGGAGACGGCGCTCATCCGTGCCGCGATGACCGTTCTCGACGACCAGCTCGACGGCCTCGACGAGGCGGTCGAGGCGTGTGTCCTCCGTGCCGACAATCTCCGCCCATGGGTCCTGTCCGGTGTCGCCGCGATCGCGTCGTTCCGTGAGGTGCAGCGGTTCGCCTACGACGAGGCACGGGACTGGCAGCGCTGGGCGCGGCCGCACCATCGGCGGACGAACGGGCCGTTCAGCGTGATCTACGGGTACATCCTCAGCGGGGTGGCATCTCGAGAACAACTCGATTTCGACGCGGCCGAAGCAGCGTTCCGTCACGCGATGAGCCTCGCCCGCGCGTCTGACGAGGACCGGTCCTACGGGTCGCGCCTCAGTGGCGCGTTGCTGGGGGAGTTGCTGTACGAAAAGGGTCAGGTCGCCGAGGCGGTGCGGCTCCTCGACGGCACCTACAACCTGGGCGCGGAGGGCGGCATCGTGGAGATCATGCTTGCCACCCATGTCGTCGGAGCACGCGCGAAACATGCTCTCGGACAGGATGGTCAGGCCGCCGAACGCCTGGACACCGGGGAGCGGCTGGCGCAGGCTCTCCATCTGCCGCGAATGGCGGCGCACATCACCGCCGAACGTCTCCGCTCGGGAATCGGCGCGGCGGCCCTGACCGCGAAGTCGTTCCCCGCCGCGATGCCACACGACCTATCCGACGGCATCGTCCAGGTCACCGCCGAGAAGACCGAGGAAGCGGCCATCCGGGCGCTGCTGGCCATCGGCGACGATGACGCCCACCACGAGGCGTGCCGTCGCGCACGCGCCCTCACCGCATCGATCGACGGGCAGGCCCGACCGCGAGCAGCGCTCAACGCCCGGCTGTTGCTGACCGAATGCGTCGCCGCGAACGGATCGAACGCGGAGGCGGAGGAACTGCTGCTCCCGATCCTCGACCGCTGCGCTCGCCTGGGCCTGGTACAGCCCGTACTCGACGCGGGGCCCGCTGTGCGACAACTGGTCCGGAGGCTCGGAACGACCGGTCGTGGAGACGTGGATCCGGCGGTGGTCCCGTACCTGGACAGGTTGCACTCGGCGCCGCGGGCCGAGTGACGGCGACGAGGTCAGTGCCGGTCGAGCTGGTTCAACGTAGCGACGACCTCGGCGTAGTCCCCTCGGGACTCGGCATGACGGAGGAACTTGACCCGTTCCACCTGGATCTCGGTGGCGTCCGGCTGCGAATCGATCAGCTCGACCACCTCGGTCACGAAATCGTCGAGGGGCATGGCGAATTCGCTGTCCCGCTGTCCCGGCATCAGGTCGGTGCGGACCGCCGGAGGTACCAGTTCGACGACCTCGACCGACGTTCCGTCGAGTTGCAGGCGGAGAGACTCGCCGAGCATGTGGATGGCCGCCTTGGTGGCGTTGTACGTCGGCGTCACCCTCAGCGGGGTGAAGGCCAGACCCGACGACACGGTCATGATCGTGGCGTGCGGACGTGTCTGCAGGTGTTCGATGAACGCCCCGATCAAGCGGATCGGTCCGAGCAGGTTGGTCGTGACGGTCGCCTCGGCGGTGGCGAGGAATCCGGCCGGAGAGGACCAGTCCTCGGTGCGCATGATGCCGGCCATCGTGACGAGCACGTTCAGATCAGGATGGTCGGCGATCACCGATGCCGCCGCGGCGTCGATGCTGTCGGGGTCGGTGGTGTCGATGGCGACGGTGTGGATGTCGGGGTGTTCGGTGCGGATCTGTTCGAGGAGTTCGGTGCGCCGACCACCGACGATGACGGTGTTGCCCTTCTGCTGGAAGCGGAGGGCCAGTGCGAGGCCGATGCCGCTGGTGGCGCCTGGGATGAAGATGGTGTTTCCGGTGATGTTCATGAACTCAGTGTTCGCCCGTGGCCGCGAGACATCCAGAGAGCGGTCATCGGGGGATCGGCGATCCCTGGCTGAGCGTCGGCGTGCGCGCGATACTGCACAGATGGATCGTGATGAGCTCGCCGGCTTCCTCGTCAGCCGGCGCAACAGTCTCCAGCCGTCGGATGTCGGACTGGTGACCGGCGCGCGTCGCCGGACCGCCGGTCTGCGACGGGAAGAGGTTGCACAGCTCGCGACGATGTCCACCGACTACTACACCCGACTCGAACAGAAGCGCGGACCGCAACCGAGTACGCAGATGCTATCGGCGCTGGCACGCGCCCTGCGGCTGACGCCGGATGAACGCGACTACATGTACCGCGTCGCCGGGCACAGTGCTCCCGATCGCGTCGTCGGCTCCGACTACATCGCACCCGGTCTCCTGCGCGTTCTGGACCGGCTCACCGGTACCCCCGCGCTCATCCTGTCCGCACTGGGGGAGACGCTGGTCCAGAACGATTCCGCGCGAGCATTGTTCGGCGACGTCAGGCATCAGACCGGATTCGAACGCAGTGCCATCTACCGGTGGTTCACCCGCCCCGACGAGGAGCGGCGCCGCTATCCGGAAGACGACCACGATCGCCAGAGCCGCGCCCAGGTGGCGTCACTACGAGCCGCATACGGCGTCATGGGCGCACGATCCCGTGCCGGTGAGATGGTTCGTGAATTGTGTCGTCAGAGTGAGGAATTCGCCGCCCTGTGGGAAACCCACCTGGTCAGCCGACGGTTCGAGGACCACAAGACCCTCATCCATCCCGAGCTGGGGCCCATCGAGGTCGACTGTCAGGCACTGTTCACCGAAGACCAGACCCAGGTCCTGCTCGTCCTCACCGCGGCCCCGCGAACCGATGCGGCGGCCAAGATCGAGCTGCTCAACGTTCTGGGCACGCAGCAGATGAACCCGAGTCGTGAATGACGCTCAGCGCGAGTCGGGCTCGACGTTGTTGATCCGCCGCCCGATCGACGACACCTGACGTAGTTGGGTACGGGTCAGGCGGTCGACGACGAGCCGACGCACGTTGGCGACATAACCCGGCGCAGTGGCCACCACCTTCTCCCATCCCGCCTCGGTCAGCACGGCATTGGTGAAGCGTCCGTCCTCCGGGCACTGGTAGCGGCGAACCCATTCCCGCTTCTCCAGCCGGCTCACCACATGGGAGAGTCGCGAGAGGGAACCGTACGACATCTCGGCGAGCTCACTCATCCGCAAGGTGTGCTCGGGCGCCTCGGAAAGCGCTGCGAGGACCTCGTATTCGAAGTGGGTCAGCTGAGCGTCACGGAGCAGTTGGGCGTCGAGAGCGTGGGGGAGCCTGGCCAGCGCCGTGGCCACCTGAATCCAGGCGTCCATCTCCTCGTCGTCGAGCCACTCGGGCTCCTGCTCTTGGGACACCCGGGCAGTCTATCGGATCAATTCACTTGAAGCGTCACTTGACTCTTCAACTCATCCCACCTAGGTTCGTCAATTGACACGTCAAGTCATCCCTATCGAATCCAAGGCGGTTTCCATGTCCAATCCCATCGTCCGCAGCGTGGGAATCCTCCTCGCACGCATCGCCATCGGCGTCGTGTTCCTGGCCCACGGCCTACAGAAGTTCCAGCAGAACGGCTGGGCCGGACCGAAGGCCGGATTCGAGATGATGGACGTTCCGCTGCCTGCGGTCTCCGCGTTCCTGGTCACCTGGCTCGAGATCCTCGGCGGCATCGCCCTGATCGTCGGCGCGCTCACCCCGATCGTCGCCATCCTCTTCGTCATCGACATGCTGGGCGCGCTGTTCATCACCCACATCGACAACGGCCTCTGGGCATCGGACGGCGGCTACGAGTTCGTGCTGACCCTCGGCGCCGGCGCACTCCTCCTCGCCGTCGTGGGCGCAGGCCGGTTCAGCGTCGATGCGATCCTCGGCACCAGGCTGCCCTGGCTCGCCGTGGACGGAAACCGTCCGGCAGCTCCCGTCGGTGCCGCCAACTGACCGGATACGCAACCGGATTCGGACCCGCAGCACTGCTGCGGGTCCGTTCTGTACCGGAGTAGATTCACGCGCAGTGCCCACCTCACCGAAGGACCCCCATTGCCCTGGATCCTCCTTCTCGGCGCGATAGCGTCCGAGGTCGCCGCGACGTTGTCCCTCAAGGGTTCCGAATCGCTCCCTGCCCTCTACCTGGTCGTGGTCGTCGGTTATGCGACGGCATTCCTGTTGCTGGCAGCAGTTCTCAAGCGGGGGATGGGGATCGGCGTCGCCTACGGCGTGTGGTCGGCGACCGGCGTCGCCCTGACAGCCGTACTCGCCTCGCTGATCTTCGACGAGGCGTTCAGTCCCGTCATGGCGGTGGGAATCGTGTGCATCATGATCGGCGTCGTGCTGGTCGAGTCCGGATCCTCGTCCCACGCACCTGTCGCGACACTGATCGACGAGGCCTGAGCGTGGGATACGTCTTCGTCATCCTCGCGATCGTCGCGGAGGTCAGCGCGACCTTGGCACTCCGCGTGGCCACCAACGGGCGGCCGCGGTTCTACGGGATCGTCGTGACCGGCTACCTCGCCGCATTCGCCGCGCTGACGGTGGCGCTCCGGCAGGGCGTTCCCCTCGGCGTCGCCTACGGGATCTGGGCAGCGACCGGCGTCGCAGCGACGGCCGTAGCGGCTCACTTCCTGTTCCGGGAACGGCTCACCCCGAGGATGCTGGCCGGCATCGCCGTGATCGTCGTGGGGGTGCTGTTGGTCGAGCTGGGAGCGGTGCACTGAGACTCCCCGGAGTCGGTCGATCGACCAGCTCACCCGTCGCTCTATACCATGTCTGAATCGACATGTCTCGGTAATCCGTGATTTTGCTCATTTGCGCCTGTGCTTATCCTGAGGAGCGTGACCCCCACAGTAGGTAGTTCCGTGCCATCGGGACGTATTCGCAACACCGCGTTCGCATCGAAGGTGATGTCCGCCGACGACGCCGTGAAGTACATCCAGCCCGACGACACCGTGGCGATCAGCGGTTTTGCCAGTGCCGGAACACCGAAAGTCATGATCCCGGCGCTCGCCGAGAAGATCAGAGGAGCCCGGGCGACCGGCTCGAATTTCACGATCAACCTGCTGACGGGCGCTTCGGTCTCCACCGAGACCGAGCGTCTCCTCACCGAGGTCGACGGCATCGCACTGCGCATGCCGTACCAGTCGGAGAGCACCGCCCGTAAGCGCATCAACGACGGTCGGATGGACTACGTCGACATCCACCTGTCCCACGTGGCGCAGCAGGTCTGGGTGGGCTACTACGGCCAGGTCGACGTCGCCGTCGTCGAGATTTCCGGAATCACCGAATCGGGGGAGCTGATTCCGGCCGCATCCATCGGCAACAACAAGACCTGGCTCGACGTCGCCAAGAAGGTGATCCTCGAGGTCAACTCGTGGATCCCCGAGGCCGTCGAGGGCATGCACGACGTCTACTACGGCACCGCGCTGCCGCCGGACCGCAAGCCGATCCCGCTGACCCGCGTACAGGACCGGATCGGGCAGCCGACGTTCCGGGTCGACCCGGCCAAGGTCGTGGCAGTGGTGGAGACCAACTGCCGTGACAGTGCCAGCCCGGTGACACCGCCCGACGCGATCAGCGAGGCCATCGCCGGCCACGTCCTGGAGTTCTTCGACTACGAGGTCCGCAACGGCCGGCTGCCCGCCGACACGCTGCTTCCACTGCAGGCGGGCATCGGCAACGTCGCCAACGCCGTTCTCGGCGGTCTGGACCGCGGCCCCTACAAGGGTCTGACCTGCTACTCGGAGGTCATCCAGGACAGCATGCTGCGGCTGATCAAGGACGGGACCGTCGCGCACGCATCGTCGACCGCGCTGGCGCTCAGCGAGTCCGGTATCGAGGAGTTGACAGCCAACGTCGACTTCTACCGGAACCACATCACTCTGCGTCCGCAGGAGATCAGCAACCATCCCGAGGTCGTCCGGCGTCTCGGTGTGATCGCGATGAACGGCATGCTCGAGGCCGACATCTACGGCAACGTGAACTCCACGCACGTGATGGGCACCAAGATCATGAACGGCATCGGCGGCTCGGGCGACTTCGCGCGCAACGGCTACGTGTCGTTGTTCATGAGCCCGTCCACCGCGAAGGGCGGTGCGATCTCGTCGATCGTCCCGATGACGCCCCATGTCGACCACACCGAACACGACTGCCAGGTGATCGTCACCGAGCAGGGACTCGCGGACCTGCGTGGCATGTCACCCCGGCGCCGTGCCCGGGAGATCATCGAGAAGTGTGCGCACCCGGAGTTCCGGCCGATGTTGAACGACTACTTCATCCGCGCCGACGCGATGCCCTCGGCCGGCCAGACCCCGCACATCCTCGGTGAGGCGTTCAGCTTCCACCAGCGGTTCATGGACACCGGCTCGATGCGCTGAGTGGTCTAGCGCGGCTCGTCGTCGCGCTGACCGTCCGAGGTGCTCTCGCCGTTCGTCCGGTCCTCACGAGGGTTGTCGAAGGTCACGTCGATCTCCTGGAACCCCTTGTTCCGCTGCGCCCGCACCTGTGCCGCATACGCGGCTTCGTCCCCCTTGGTGAGGATGACGTTGTCGGTGAACGGCGTCAGCAGCGACCGCGGATACAGGTGGTCCACGCGTACTGCGTTCGCCTCGAGGCAGAAGACCAGCACGATCGTGGTCACGTAGAGGAACGCGAGCAGGCCGAGAACGATCGCGAAGACACCGTTCGTCGAGCTCGCATTGGCGATGACGCGTTCGACGTACACCGCGCCGAACGTCTGGATGATCTGCCAGCAGATTCCGGCCGCGAGAGCACCGGGGAGCACGTCACGGACGGACAGGTCACGTGCGGTGCCGAACCGGAACGCCACGATGAACACGCATGTGCTCAGCACCACGGACCCGAGGATCGCGAACCACCGTCCGGCGACGCCCAGCTCGAAGCTCGCGGCGATGCCGTTGACGACGGTCAGTCCGATGACGGCGAGGCCGACCGTGGACAGCAACACCAGGCCCCGCAGGCGCACGAAGATCGGATCCGGTCGTTCGTTGCGGGGCACGGCCCAGATGGTGTTCATCGCGTTCTGAGCGGCGACGGCGACGCCAAGGCCGCCGTACAGCGAGACGAGCACACTGATGATGAGTGCCGGGATTCCTCCGCTGAGCTTCTCGGGCTCACCGAGTTGGCTCCCGATGACCGGGATCTGACTCATCGCCGAGTCGAGGATGCGCTCCTGCAGCGCCGGATTGTCGGCGAGCACGATGCCCAGGATCGTCGAGAACAACAGCAACAGCGGGAACAGCGAGATGAACGCGTAGTAGGTGCACAGGGCGGCCAGATAGGCGCCCTGATCGTCGACGAACTTGTAGATCACCGCGAGCGGGAATCCGGTCGCCGGGTGTCGTCGCTGGAAGTCGTCGATCCGTTCCGACAGCGACACCCGCTCACCCTCTGTTCGTCGTCCAGCCGGTCCTCCCGGCACCGCCCGGGCGGCGGGTGTGCTGACTGTATCCCGGCCGACGGCCGATCAGTCGTAGCCCGGTCCGTGCCGCACTGAACTCGATCTGTGCCTCAGTGAAACGGGTTCGCGGCCGGCACGCCGAGCGTGCGCAACGGCCACCCGAGCCGCCAGTACGCGAGTCCGACGATCCCGCGGGGGAAGAAGCGGCTCGTGGTGGTGACCTCGGTGCGCGCAGGATCGCCACCGAGGTCGCGAAGCGCGTACTCGACGAACCCGTTGCCGCGCGAGTCGTCGCACACCTGGACGCGGAGGAACTCCGGGTGCTTCTCCGCGATCACACGTCCACGCCGTTCGAGGGAGTCCCAGACGGCGTCGGGCGTACCGTCCTCGACGGTCGTGGACGTCGTCTCGAACACTTCCTCTCCGGCCCAGTCCGGGTCGGTCGGGATGGGTTCGGCTGCGGGGGTGTCCGCGGTCGCGTTCGCCCACGTCGCGGTTGCCGAGCCACGTTCGGCACGGCTCAGCGTCTCGGCCACCGCCCGGCTGTAGGGCGTCAGGCCGCCCGGCGGGCGGGGGATGACCGAGTCGATGTCACGGTTCCGGCAGACGGCGTCGCATTCCAACGACTCGATCAGCGGTCGCGCGATCTTGCCCCGGATCGGGGTCACCAGGCGGACCCAGCGGCTTGCCACCGACGGAGTGAGAAACGGGAGGACGACCATGGCGCGCGGGCGGAGACCGGCGACTCGTGCGTAGACCTGCATCATGTCGCCGTACTCGAGGACGTCCGGTCCGCCGATGTCCCAGGTCCGCGATTCCGGCACGTCCGCCGTGGCGGCTTCGACGAGGTAGTGCAACGCGTCGGAGACGGCGATGGGCTGGATCTTGTTGCTCACCCAACGCGGCGTCGTCATCGCGGGGAGGCGCTCGGTGAGGTGGCGGATGAGTTCGAATGATGCAGATCCGGACCCGATGAGCGTTCCGGCCTGCAGTGCGACGGTCTCGATCGACGAGTCGATGAGGATGTCGCCGACCTCGGCTCGCGATGCCAGGTGTTCGGACAGTTCGGTGCCCTCGGGATGGAGGCCGCCGAGATAGACGATCCGCGATACCCCGCAAGCCTGGGCAGCCGCCACCACGTTCTCCGCGGAGCGTCGTTCCTCGGCCGCGAAGTCGGCGTCGTTGCTCATCGAATGCACGAGGTGGTAGACGACGTCGACGCCGCGAAAAGCAGAGATCAGCGAGTCCCGTTCTGACAGATCACCTTTGACGACCTCGGCACGCGAGTCTGCCGTCCACGGTGCGTCGGGCAGCTTCGACGGTGTCCGCGCCAGTGCACGGACACGGTGCCCACGTTCGAGCAGCCGGGGTGCCAGACGGCCTCCCACATAGCCGGTGGCTCCGGTGACCAGACAGGTTCGCGCTTCGTTCACATGACTCCTCTGTACTTTCGGGCGGTACCCCTCAGGCTAGGAGCGGAAACGTCGCACATGGCCTGGCCGGTGGGAGTCGGTGCCGGATCGTTCCCAGCGGCCACGGGTCGGTAACGCGCCGTCTCAGGTGTTGCCCTGCTCGAGGGGCGAGTTCACGAACCAGAGGCTCTCTTCGTACAGGCGTTCGCTCCGCCACCCCGTCTCGGTGCGGACCATCGAGTGGTGATAGTTGCCGCCGCAGGTACTGAGCTCGGTCATCCCCACGAACTGCATGGGGTTGTAGAACATCGCCCGAACCTGTGCACGGTCGCCGTCGAAGGAGTACTCGATGTTGGTGATGAAATGCTGACTGACCGAGACGAACGCGAAGTTCTCCTCGAGCCACGCGGCGATCTCGTCCCGACTCCCGGCTCGCCCGGCCGGAGCCGAGGTGTAGTCGACGGTGGCGTCCGCGGTGAACACCGACCGCCAGAGATCCCAGTCCTTGGTGTCGACTGCACGGGCGTACCGGTGGAGCGTGTCGGCTATCTCGAACCGATCCGCGATCTCCTGGGTGTTCACTACTCTCCGTTCTGGTCGCGCTGCGCGACGCCTCGGTGGATGACCCACAGGTGGGGGAGCACGACGATTCACGTTGGCGCAGTGGCCCTTTAGATTGAGGTCGACCGGCTCCTCGCTGACTATAGACACTCGAGAACCGCAGCATGTGCGGCTCAGCAATTCCGACTGACGGCACCGCTCAGGAGGCCAGGAGGTTGCTCACCACGCGGAGGTCGTCGACGAAATCGTCGAACGCCTGGTCTCGCTTGTCCGACGGCCCGCGCAGGATCGACGACGGGTGGACGGTTGCGATCACGTCTTCGGTTCGTTCGGGTCCGACGTCGCCGTCGTCGGCCAGGTTGAACACCTCTCCGCGGTGTCGAGTGAGCCGAAACTTGCTGCCCAGCAACGCCTGTGCCGCGGTGGCTCCGAGGCAGACCACGATGCGGGGTGCGACGGCGTCGAGTTCGGCCAGCAACCACGGGCGGCAGGCCACCACCTCGGTGCGCGAGGGTTTGTCGTGGATCCGACGCTTCTGACCGGCCGCCCGGGTGAACTTGAAGTGTTTCACCGCGTTGGTGACGTAGGTGAGTTCGCGGTCGATGCCGGCGGCGTCGAGAGCACGGTCGAATACGCGTCCTGCCGGTCCGACGAACGGCTCACCCGCTCGATCCTCCTGGTCGCCGGGTTGTTCGCCGACGAACATGATCGTCGAACCCGGCGAGCCGGCGCCGAAGACCGTCTGGTCGGCCGCCTTGTAGAGGTCGCAGCCGCGGCACGTGCTCGCAGCCGCCATCAGATCGTCGAGATCACGCGAATCCGGCAGGAACTGCTCTGCACCGGGGAATGCCATGGCGCTCCTTCCCGGCGACTGTCGACCCGCGTCCGTCATACCCGGACGCCCAGGTCGCCACACCCTGTGTCTCAGTTCTTCGGCAGGGTCGCAGCCTTGCCGTTCAACCACCTCAGAGCCTGCAGTTCGGAGGTCAGGCCGACTCCGTGACCGAGGAACGTACCCGGCAGGATGACGGGCAGATGCATCGTCTCGACGGTGACATCGGCGCCCTTGGCGCGCCAGGACTGCACCATGCGATCGGTTCCGCGTGGATCGACCACGTCGTCGCCACGATTCTGGCTCACCAGGGCCGGCATCCGTGGGGCCACTCCGCCGAGTCGCTGGTCGTTCACCGCGGTCAGCCACGGCTCCTTGCGCAGATGCGCCGCGATCGGACGGCCATCATTGGTGTAGAAGGTCGTGGGTACGAACGGGAGCATCCTCAGCACGTCGAACACGCAGTACGAGTTGACATCTCGCAGAACACTCCGACCGAGCGGGTTGAACGCGGCGAGGAACTTCTCGCGATGCTGCGGGTACGCGGCGATGAAACCGTTGACAACCCAGCCGACGCCACCTCCGAGGAGGCTCCCGTCTCCCAGTCGCGCCAGGTCCGCGAGATCCGGTGCGGGAGCACCGGCGAAGGCCGCGAAGATCGGGAGCTCCGGGGCATATGTGCCGGCCAGTTCGGCAGCGGACCCGGCCGCGAAACCACCCTCGGAGTAACCCCACAGCGCGACCGGGGCTTTCGCGCTCACACCGAACTTCGGGTTGCGCGCCACACGGGCCATGTCGAGCATCGATGTCCCGAGCGACCTGCGGTTCAGGTAGGGGTGATCGCCTGGCGTACCGAGTCCTTCGTAGTCGGTCAGCGCCACCGCATAGTTGTTGGCGAGCAATGCTCCGATCGCGAGCTCCTCGTACGCCTGTCCGTACCGCAACAGACGGGACGGTGCGCACTGGTCGCCGGCACCGATGGTCCCCGAACCGACCACGACGACCGGACGCTCACCACGTCCGGTCCAGGGCTTACGGGGGACGAGGACACTTCCGGTCACGGCCGTCGGACGGTTCCTCGCGCCGGTGCTCGTATACATGACCGTCGTGGTCCGGGCGTCGATGTTCGCGCCGGTGAACGGGATGACCGCGGCGTAGGAAGGCGCCGACCTGATCAGCGACCCGGGCTGCGGGTCAAAGGTCGACGGCGGGTTGTAGAAGGTGGCGTAGGGGTCCGCCGTGGCCGACCCGACACCGACCAGCGAGCCGGTGGCAGCCACCGCACACGCCACGACGACGGCACACCAGCGGCGTCGGCCTCGTCGCACGCGATCGCCACTGAACTGCATTCTTCCCCGACCCCCGTTGGACATGTGTCCATTAGTCATGGCGTCGGCCCGTTTGTCAGCGGATCCGGGAAAATCGCATGCCTGCGACGACGGCCTTGGTCGCGCTTCGGGTCAGTGTCCCCGTGAACGCCGGAGAACGGCGCGCGACGCCAACCCGGCGGCGGCAGCGGCCGCGACCCACGGCCCGCCGACGAGGATCGGATCGAGCCACGCGTGGTTGTTGTCCACCCGCTTGCGCCCGGCCCGCGACGACCAGCCGTGGTGACTGAGTTCGGTCCCGATGCCCGTTTCGGTGAGGGGGTTGTCGGGCCGCCCCTCGGCGATCGACCGCACATGGGCCTCGGCCGCGGCGACGCGATCGGCTCCGATGAGGATCAGCCAGTGCGCGGCCCGGCCCTCGCTGAATCGGTAGGCGGATCGTCGGATCACACCGGAGAGCCCACTCGGCGGTGTGGACGTTCCGAAAACCGGTGTGAGGAAGGCATGTTCGTTGGATCGTTCCCTGGATTCGCGGTTGGGCTGATCTTCCGGGACGTCCCAGTGCACGCCGGGAGCCGGTCCGACGGGCAGTTCCTTCGGCACGGCAGGCCGGTTGGCCGGGTCGGCGTCGACGCCCCAGCCGGGTATGCGGTCGACGAGATCGGTGGTGTCCGGATCGTTGGGTCGGTCAGCGGGATAGGCGGGCATGCTGTTGTCTCCTCAGCCGGCGTCGGCGACGATGATGGGCTTGATGCAGCCGTCGAGCTTCGACGAGAAGATGTGATACCCGTCGGCGATGTGCTCGAGCGGAATGCGATGCGTGACCAAGTCATTCGGTTTGAAATAGCCATTGCGGATGTGTTCGAACAACCGGGGCCACTGGCGTTTGACCGGGCACTGGTTCATGTTGATCGTCAGGCCCTTGTTCATGGCGTCGCCGAACTTGACCGCGCTGAAGATGGGGCCGTAGGCACCCATCACCGAGACCGTGCCGCCTTTGCGGACCGAGTCGATGGCCCAGTTCAGGGCGACCGGCGATCCGCCCTGCAACTTGAGCTTGGCTGCGGTGACGTGTTGGAGGAAGTTACCGTCCGCTTCAGCTCCGACGGCGTCGATCACGCGGTCGGCGCCGATGTTGTCGGTGATGTTCTTCAGGTGGACGATGATGTCGTCACAGTCGGCGAAGTTGTAGGTCTCGGCATAGGCGAAGGACTCGGCCTTGTCGAGCCGGTATTGCAGGTGATCGATGACGATGACGCGCCCGGCACCCATGAACCACGCCGACCGGGCCGCGTACAGCCCCACCGGACCTGCCCCGAACACGATGACGGTCTCGCCCTGACGGATGTCGGCGAGCTGTGCCCCGAAATAACCGGTCGACAGCGCATCGGTGAGCAGGAGTGCGTCCTCGGGGTCCATCCAGTCGGGGATGACACTGGGCCCGACGTCGGCGAAGGGCACCCGCACGAATTCGGCCTGCCCGCCGTCGTATCCGCCACAGGTGTGCGAGTAGCCGTAGATCCCGCCCACCGCCGTCGCGTTCGGATTCACGTTGTGACAGTTGGAGTACAGGCCGCGGGCGCAGAAGTAGCAGGTGCCGCAGTAGACGTTGAACGGCACCATGACACGGTCGCCGACCTTCAGGTTCTGCACGGACCCGCCGACCGACTCGACCACGCCGATGAACTCGTGACCGAACGTCATGCCGGGCCGGGTGTCGGGCATCATCCCGTGATAGAGGTGCAGGTCGGAGCCGCAGATCGCGGCGTGGGTGACCCGGACGATCGCGTCGTTGGGATGCTCGATGCGGGGCATGGGTTTCTGTTCGACACGAACCTTGTACGGGCCTCGGTAGACCATGGCCCGCATCGTGTCGGTGCTCGTCGACGCTGTCATGTGGTGCCGGGTACCCGGCTGCTTTCCGGGCAAACGTCGCGGTCGGGAGGCCGCGACGACCGACTCCAGTGCGAGTGGAGTAGTGCTGGGGGTGTACAAAAGGACCCGGTTCATCTGCGAACCACGAAAGGATCGAGCAATGTCAGTGGTGTCGTATGTGATCGCCGGCTCCGAGGCGACCGGTGGTGCGGGAATCCAGGCCGACCTGCGTACTTTTGCTCAGCTCGGCACCTACGGCGTCGGAACCATCACCTGCATCGTGTCCTTCGATCCGAAGGCGGGCTGGGGCCATCGATTCGTTCCGGTCGACGCCGGCGTCATCGCCGACCAGATCGAGGCGGCCACCGTTGCCCACGAGCCCGAGGTCGTCAAGATCGGCATGCTCGGAACGCCCGCGACCATCTCGACGGTCGCCGAGGCGCTGGCATCCCGGACCTGGCGACACGTGGTCGTCGACCCCGTCCTGATCTGCAAAGGGCAGGAACCCGGTGCCGCCCTCGACACCGACAATGCGCTGCGTGCGGAGATACTCCCGCTGGCCACCGTGGTCACGCCGAATCTGTTCGAGGCCGCAACGCTCGCCGGCATGGACGAACTGACCAGCGTCGACGACCTCGCCGAAGCGGCTCGTCGGATCGCCGATCTCGGGCCGAAGTACGTCATCGTCAAGGGCGGGGTCGGACTCGCCGGTGACGAAGCCGTCGACGTCGTCTTCGACGGCACCGACATCACCGTCCTGCGCGCGCCCAAGGTGGGCGACGAGCGCGTGTCCGGCGCGGGCTGCGTGTTCGCGGCCGCGACCACCGCCGAACTGACCAAGGGCACCGACGTCCTCGACGCGGTCCGCGCGGCCAAGGAGTTCACCCACCGCGGGATCGTCGGGCGCATCAGCTCGACGGCCCCGTTCGACGCCGTCTGGCACGGACAGCAGTAGGGCCCCGACGCAAATCCGCGCCCACCCGCCGGAGCGGATGGGCGCGGTTCGGTCTGTCGAGGGGTCACTCGGTGGGGACGACCTTGCCGTCGACGGTCACCTCGACCTTGTCCGTGGCCTCGGTCCAGGTGATCTTGCCGTGTTCGAAGGTCGACTCCTTGACGCCGTCCTTCTCGGTCTCGTCGCTCGTGGCCACACCGAGCGGCCCCTGTGAACCGCCCTTGCCGTCGGGGGAGGGCGCACCCTCGTCGTTGCGCGGGACGTTCCAGGCGTCGCGGATCTTGCCCCACGTGATGTAGGCGGGGGTGTCCGCGTCGTCGTTCTTCGCGGTGATGACACCGCCCTCGAACTGCTGGAACACGACGCCGTTCTCGCCTTCACCGGCCGCATCGGGCCCGGTCAGCGGTTTGCCGAGATCGGCCTTCTGCGCTTCGGTCGCCGAGTCGTACTTGGCCGCGATCGATCCGCTGAGCGTGATTTTCGTGCCGTCCGGTGCGGTCAGTTCGACCTTCTTGTCGTCATCGGCGGCCTCCGACTCCGCCGACGAGATGGCCGACTCGGCCTTCGACATCCCGGACTCGACCGCACCGGATACAGCCGAGGACACCGCGGACGTGTTGTCGTTGTCGTCGTCGTTGCTGCAACCCGCCAGGCCGAGCGTTCCGATGGCCACCGCCGCTGCCGTTGCGACCAGACGTCGTGTGACGCTGTTGTGCTTCATGACTTCCTCTCGGTTCACAACCTTCAGGATCGGGAGGGCCACTGCCCACCCGCATCGGACCCTAACGAACCAAATCCGCTGATGTGGATGATCTTCGATACCGGCGCGTCATCGCCAGACCGAACGTGTCGGCACCTGACGTCCCGGGTATGCGACCGGCAAGCCCTCGGCGCCGAGCCGACAGCGGCATCGTCGAACACAGAGGAGAACCATGACGGAGACAGTCGCCGACGTCATCCTGAAACGCCTACGCGAATGGGGGATTCGGCAGGTCTTCGGATACTCGGGGGACGGGATCAACGGATTGTTGTCGGCATGGGTGCGCGCCGACGACGCCCCTCAGTTCGTGCAGTCCCGCCACGAGGAGATGAGCGCGTTTCAGGCCGTCGGGTACGCGAAGTTCTCCGGCGAGGTCGGCGTGTGTGCGGCCACGAGCGGCCCGGGAGGGATTCATCTGCTGAACGGCCTGTACGACGCGAAGCTCGACCATGTTCCGGTGGTCGCCCTGGTCGGACAGACCGAGCGTTCCGCGATCGGTGGGGCCTACCAGCAGGAGATCGACATGCACGCGCTCTTCAAGGACGTGTGCAGCGACTTCGTGCAGATGTGCACGGTGCCCGAACAGCTGCCGAATCTACTCGACCGTGCCATCCGGGTCGCCCAGGCCGAACGGGCACCGACCGCCATCATCTTCCCGTCTGACGTCCTCGAGCTCGAGTACGAACCGCCGGCCCAGGCCTTCAAGCAGGTGCCGTCGAGCTTCGGTGTCGAACCAGGGACCCCGGTACCCGACGAAGGTGCACTAGCGCGGGCCGCGGACATCCTCAACGCCGGCGAGCGTGTCGCCATGCTCGTCGGCCAGGGCGCCCGTGACTGTGTGCCCGAACTGACCGAGGTCGCCGACATCCTCGGCGCCGGCTGCGCGAAAGCCCTTCTCGGACGAGATGTCCTACCCGACACGTTGCCCTGGGTCACCGGATCGGTCGGTCTGATCGGCACCACGGCCAGTCACCGCATGATGACCGACTGCGACACGCTCCTCACCGTTGGGTCGAACTTTCCGTACTCGCAGTTCCTTCCGCCGTTCGGACAGGCTAGGGGCGTGCAGATCGACAGCTCGGCGAAGCTGATCGGCATGCGGTACCCGAATGAACTCAACGTCGTCGGTGACGCCCGGGCCACGTTGCGCGCGCTGATCCCGATGCTGGACAGGAAGCCCGATCGCTCCTGGCGCGAGAAGGTGGAGGCCGACGTGTCGCGATGGTGGTCGACCGCCGAGCATCAGGCGATGACCGCTGCCGACCCGGTGAACCCGATGCGGATCTTCCACGAGTTCTCGCTGCGTGCACCGAGCGACTCGATCGTCACCGCCGATTCGGGCAGCGCCGCCGACTGGTACGCACGGCACATCGTCTTCCGCGACGGCATGCGTGGATCGCTGTCGGGGACCCTTGCCACGATGGGTCCGGCGGTTCCGTACGCCATCGGCGCCAAATGGGCGCATCCCGGCCGGCCCACGATCGCCTTCGAGGGTGACGGCGCGATGCAGATGAACGGGCTCGCCGAGATGGTGACCGTCGCCAGCTACTGGGAGCAGTGGGACAACCCGACCTTCGTCGTGGCCGTCTTGCACAACAACGACCTCAACCAGGTGACCTGGGAACAGCGAGCGATGTCCGGATCGCCGAAGTTCCCACCGTCTCAGACACTTCCGGATGTCGACTACGCCGCATTCGCCCGAGGGATAGGTCTCACCGGGATCAACGTCGACGACCCCGACCGACTCGGCGAGGCGTGGGATGAGGCGCTGGCCGCCGGTCGTCCCGCGTTGCTCGATGTCCGGTGCGATCCCACCGTGCCGCCCATCCCGCCGCACTCGACCCGCGAACAGGCCAAAGCCCTGAGTGAGGCGCTGGTGAAGGGCGACGAGGACGCCTGGGACGTGGCGAAGAACGTCGCCAAGCACAGCCTCGAACAGTTCCTACCGGGCCGACACCGCTAGCGGGACCGGTTCACGGTTGACCGCGCTTCGGCGTCTGCTCGGCGACACCGTGGCGCAGCGGCGTGGTCGCCTCCGCTGCGGTGTCCGGGCCGACAGATGACCCGGCGTCGGCTCCCTGAACCGGGGACGCCTTGGAGGGGTCGCCGGCGGACGGTTCCGCACCGGCCTCGAGTTGTTCGACCCGCGCGGCCAGGATCTCCTGCACCTGGACGCGGCCGGCGGTGGACCGCTCGTGTTCCAGCAGCTGTCTGACCTGGTCGAGCTGGAGAGACCTGATGCGGTGTGTGATGTCTCCGACGGATAGTTGGTCGAAATCGGGTAGCGGGAGTTCAGGTGTTGCGCTCATGTCGTGGGCGTACCCGGACACACGCTTTCCTAACGTGGTTCGACGGGATCGACCGGGCTCGGTGCTGTCCCGCCGCCGGCTGAGGCATCCTGGATGCAGTATCACGCCGCACAGCCCAGGAGTTTCAGTGAGCGCACCAGAACACGTCGACGTCCTGATCGTCGGAGCCGGGATCTCAGGGATCGGCGCTGCCCGCTATCTGCGGACCGAGCAACCGTCGAAGACGTTCACGATCGTCGAGGCACGTGGTGCTGCCGGCGGCACGTGGGACCTCTTCCGTTACCCCGGCATCCGCTCGGATTCGGACCTGCACACCTTCGGCTACGAGTTCAAGCCGTGGACGGACAAGCAGGCGATCGCCGACGCCCCACGGATTCTCGACTACCTGCACGAGACCATCGAGGAGAACGACCTCACCGACCACATCCGATATCACCACAAGGTCGTCTCGGCCGCCTGGTCCTCGGATGACGCGCGCTGGCTGGTCGACATCGAACTGACTCACACCGGCGAGCGCACACAGATCAGCGCGGGATGGATCTTCTGCGGTTCGGGCTATTACGACTACGACGAGGGGTTCAGCCCCGACTTCGTCGGCGAGGACCGGTTCCGCGGCCAGATCGTCCATCCGCAGCACTGGCCGGAGGATCTGGACTACGCCGGGAAGCGCGTCGTCGTGATCGGTAGCGGCGCAACGGCAGTCACACTGCTGCCGGCGATGGCCGACGAAGCCGAGCACGTGACGATGCTGCAGCGGACGCCGACGTATGTCATCCCCCTGCCACGCGAGGACGCCCTGGCGAACACGCTCAAGAAGGTCTTCGGCAACGAGCGTGGCTACGCGCTCACCCGCCAGAAGAACGTCGCCCAGCAACGAATCCTCTTCGAACTGTGTCAACGGTTCCCGCAGGTCGCGCGGCGGATGATCCGGAAGATCAACGAGTCGCAACTGCCGGAGGACTTTCCGGTCGACGTCCACTTCAATCCGCCCTACGACCCGTGGGATCAGCGTCTGTGCGTGGTACCCGATGCCGACCTGTTCCGCACCATCCGGGCGGGCAAGGCATCGATCGTCACCGACCGGATCGCATCCTTCACCGAGACCGGGATCCTCTTGGAGAGCGGTGCCGAGATCGAAGCCGACATCATCGTCACCGCAACAGGTCTGAACATCAAGATCATCGGCGGCATCGACCTCACCGTCGACGGGGAGCCGGTGTCGCTGCCGGAAACCGTCGTCTACCGCGGGATCATGCTGTCGGGAGTACCGAACTTCGCGCTGGCGATCGGGTACACCAATGCCTCGTGGACACTGAAGATCGGTCTGCTCTGCCAGTATTTCTGTAAGTTGCTCGGCTACATGGACTCTCACGGTCACGACGCGGTCTGGGCGGTCGCCGATCCGGACATGGCCACACGTCCGCTACTCGACTTCGGCGCCGGCTACGTCCAACGCGCTCTCGACACCCTGCCGAAGCAGGGACCGCACGCACCGTGGGTGATGTCGATGAGTTACTACGCCGACCGCCGTCTGTTCAAGGGCGATGTCGCCGACGAGAACCTACGGTTTGCCCGGGCGCGGCAGCCCGAGGTGCTCACGTAGCGTCGTCGAGCTCGCGGCCGTCCGGTTCACTGGCTCGCCGAGTTCCGTGCGCCTCTCGGCGGTGCAAGCGCTGGGCGACGAGACTCACCCCGAAGCCGTGTAGCACGACACTCGCGAGGACTGTCACGGTCATCGCGTACAGCGTCTCGTTGGCGACCATGCCGTCGAGTTCGTTGAACGCCAGAAGCCCGAAGACGATCGACGCGGTCCCGCGCGGACCGAGCACGCCGATCAGGAGCCGGTCACGCGGGCCGATGTCGGTGCGTATCAGTGCCAGATAGACGGGGACGATTCGGAGGACGGTCAGCGCGGCCAGGGCCAGGACGACGATCTGCCAGACGAACCCGAGTTCGAAGACCAGCACGGCGGCACAACCGAAGACGAACCACATCGTGAGGGCCGCGAGCGCGCTGACGTCGTCGGCGAGGCGCAGTTGCTCGTCGCCCGGACCATCGACTCGTGCCGCCTTGTAGGCGATTCCGCAGAGGAAGGCCGCGACGAAGCCGTTGCCGCCGAGTTGTACCGAACAGCCGTAGGCGAGGATCGGGATCAGGACGAGGCTGATCCGGATGGACTGTTCGGTGGCCAGCCCGCGGCGCATCGAGAAGTTCGTCAGTCGCGCGGCGAGGAGTCCGATGACGCTGCCCGCCAACACAGCCCACAATGCAGACGGCACCGCTTGTTCGAGTGCTTCGGCGGGGGAGGAGGCGTGCTTGTGGTCGCCCGCAAGTGTCAGGGCGAAGATGAAGAGCGGCGCGATGATGCCGTCGTTGTAGCCACTCTCGATGTTCAGCAGGTGTCGAACCCGGGTGGGGAACCGCCGATCACGTACCAGCGACGAGGCGGGCGTCAGATCCATCGGGATCACCACGCAGGCGATCAGCAGCGCGACACCGACCGACATCGAGGGAAGAAGAGCGACACCCAGAAGGGTCGCCAGCGCGACCGAGATCGGCATCGCAATGACCAACAGACGCAGCGATGTTCGTCGTTCACCGGCGAAGTAACCGCCGCGCACCTCGATCGCGTCGACGAACAACAGAAGAGCCAGGATCAGTTCGACGACGGGTTCGGCCGCGTCGGTGTCGAGCGCGTTGCCGATCGAGTTGTTGGTGGTCAGCCCGATCACGATGCCGGCGACCACCATCACGATGGCCCCGGAGATCTGGAGCCGCGACAACCGGCCCGCGACCAGGGTCCACCCGACGATCACCACGATCGCGATCAATACGGGGGTCATCGACCTCGCCCACGTGTCAGCATTGACGGATCGTATCCCGACCGGCTGCGTAGATCGGGTAAGGCGCAACGAGATCGGTACACGTCAGGAGCGACCGGAGAAACGGACTCGGCGACGACCGCCCGTGCCGGGGCGAGGACGCGGATAGGCTGACTGCCATGGATTTCGAGGACATCTTCACCGCGGTGGCGGTCGCATTCGAAGCGCTCGGCGCTCTGGCCATGGTCATCGGCTTTCTCATCGCGCTCGTCCTCGGCGCGCGGTCGCTGTCACGCAAGGAATCCGGAAGCGACGCCTTCTCGATCCTCCGGACGACCCTGGGCTCGGCCATCCTCCTCGGCCTCGAGATCCTCGTCGCCGCAGACCTCATCAGAACGATCACCTCGAAGCCCTCGATCGAGGACGCACTGATCCTCGGCATCATCGTGGTGATCCGGACGGTGCTGTCGATGTCCATCCAGATAGAGATCGAGGGCACGCTGCCGTGGCGGCGGGCTGTGCTCACCAACGGCGGTCAGCTGCTCGGCGAGGCGGTGGCACGGGACGCGGCCGCGAGTCGTGCGGCCAAGGAGTCGTGATCGGCTGAGGCACGACAGCAGTGGCGACCGCACTTCGCAGCGACGCATAGTGGGAGAGGACGGTCGACATCCCCGGCCGTCGCACAGATGGGAGCTCCGACCATGACCACGATCCGCCGCGCACTGATCCTCGTCGACGTCCAGAACCAGTACTTCGACGGCCCGCTGACGATCCAGTACCCGCCCCGAGACACGAGCCTGCAGAACATCGTTCGCCTCATCGACCACGCAGAGGCCGAGGGCATCCCGGTGGTGGCGGTCCAGCACACGTATCCGGCCGACGCCCCGGCGTTCGCGGAGGGTTCGCCATCGTGGGAGTTGCACCCGGAGGTGGCTGAGCGGGCGACACCGTCGTGGAAGCGGGTGCGCAAGAACCTCGGCAGCGTGTTCGCCGGTACCGACCTGGCGGACTGGTTGCGGGCCCAGGACGTGAACACCGTGACGTTGGCGGGTTACATGACGAACAACTGCGACCTGGCCTCCGCCACGGGCGCCGAGGAACTGGGCGTAGCCGCCGAGGTGATCTCCGATGCCACCGGCGCCATCCACATCGCGAACGCCGCCGGGAAGGCCTCGGCGGAGCAGGTTCACAACACGCTGATGGCGATCCTCAACTCCAACTTCGCCGCGGTCGCCACCACCGAGCAATGGATCGAGGCCAGCGCCGGGCGAGCGCCGCTCGACAAGGACAATCTGGTCGCATCGGCGGTGCAGGGACGGGACGCGTTCGGAGACTGACCCCTGGACTTTCCTCGCCGAACCCACCTCATCCGGCGCCCACCCGGGACGTCTATGCCGATCGGCATAGAGTAGCGTGGACCGAGTTATAGCGGTCGTCATAGTGCGTGAGGAACCTGACATGCCCACACTCGCCGAACTCGTGTCGGGTTTCGACCCGACCTCTGAATTCGTTGTGCCCACACAGTGGACGCAGGGTCGTACTGCCTACGGTGGACTGACCGCGGCCATGTCGGTTCTCGCCGCGCAGCTGACCGAGGGTAGGCCGCTGGCACCGCTCAAGTCGGCGCAATTCCTGCTCAGCGCGCCGGTCGTCGACTCCGCGACGTTCACCGCACGCCGGCTCCGCGAGGGGCGGTCGGCCTCGAGCGTGGCCGTCGAAACCGTCAGCGGGGGACAGGTCGCTGCGCACGCGTCCTTGATCTTCGCGCAGCCGCGTCCGAGCGCGATCAGTCATGACCATGTCGGTGCTCCCGAGGTGCCGGCACCCGAGGAATGCGCACCGTTCGGCGACGCGTCGGCGCCCCTTCGCCCGGCATTCGTCGACAACATCGAGATGGTTCGGGCGGGCGGCACGGTCCCGCTGGCCAACGACGGGGATCCGCGGTTCCGCGCCTGGGTGCGGCATCGCGGCGCCGAGGGAGTCGATCCGGCGGTTGCTCTCGTCGCGCTCGCCGACGCCCTGCCGCCGGCGACGACGGCCGCGTTCACCGAGTGGGCACCGGTCAGCACGATGAGCTGGTCGCTGCACATCTGCACCGACGACCTGCCGAAGCCGACCGACTGGATGCTCCTGGAATCATCGAGCACCTTCACCCGCGACGGCTACTCCCATCAGTCGATGACCCTGTGGGACAGCGCATCGCGTCCGATCGTCCAGGCTTCTCAGACGGTGGCACTGTTCGCCTGACCACCCCCAGGGAGTCGTATGACGTTGTGCCCGGGTTACGGGCACAACGTCATACGAGAGATTCCACCGAGCAGTGCGGCGTTCAGCCGCCGTGAGATTCCCTGAGGGCCCGACCCTTCTCGATGTCCTCCTGGTGGATCTTCTCGTTCTTGTCCGAGACGGTGGTATCCCGAGGCGGCAGCTGTAGGCGCTCCTCGGCAGCCATGCCCGCCTGGAGCTGACGGCCACGCTCGAGTTCGGCGTCGAACTCCGCACCGAAGAGCAGGGCCAGGTTGGTCAGCCACAACCACAGCAGGAATACGATGACACCCGCCAGCGCGCCGTAGGTCTTGTTGTAGCTGCCGAAGTTCGACACATACAGCGCGAACGCCGCGGAGGCCACGATCCAGGTGACGATCGCCAGCACTGCCCCGGCACTGATCCACCGGAACTTCGGCTGCTTCACATTCGGTGTGGCCCAGTACAAGACGGCGACGATCACCACGACGAAGACCAGCACCACGGGCCAGCGGACGATGTTCCACACCGTGAGAGCGGTATCGCCCAAGCCGATCGCATCGCCGATGGACCGCGCTATCGGCCCACTGACCGCGAGCATCAGGGCGACGGCGGCGGCGAGGATCAGGGCCACGAGCGTCACCAGCAGCATGGCAGGTCGAAGCTTCCAGATCGGACGCCCCTCATCGACCTCATACATGCGGTTCATCGCGCGCCCGAAGGCGCCGACGTACCCCGATGCCGACCACAGAGCACCGACGAGACCGAGCACCAGGGCGAAGCCGGCACTCGGCGCGGACACCAGTTGCTCGACGGGTGCGCGCAGGGTGTCCACCGCGTCCGACGGCCCCAGATCCTCGACCATCGTCAGCACCGCGTCGACCGTCTTCTCTCCCTGCCCGAAGACGCCGAGGAGAGAGACCATGGCCAGCAGTGCAGGGAACAGCGACAGCACCGAGTAGTAGGTGAGTGCGGCCGCAAGGTCGGTGCACTGGTCGCGAGAGAACTCGCGGGCCGTCTTGCGCAGCACGAACATCAGCGACGGTTTGGTCAGATCGGTGGGCGAATCCGGCTTGCGTGGATCGTCGGGATCGGCCTGAGTCGGGTCATCGTCGACGTCCCGACCGGTCTTGTCGATGGTCTGCTCGTCCTTGCTCATACCCCGGTGTAGCCGCCGGATTCGCAGACCAAACTCCCCGTGCCCTGACCAGGCGAGACGGGGGGAGCGTACCGGCGGTGGCGGTCAACCCGCCGAGGCGACCTCACGTGACAGGGCGAGGTCGCGACCTGCGGCGCGCGCGTTCTCCTCGGCCTCGAGCTCGAGTTCGGCCGCGACCTCGGTGAAGGCGTCGAGTGCAGGATTCACCCCGACGAGCGTGAACTGGCGTTTGACGACCCGGAGATCGAGGCCCCAGACATCCTCCAGCACGCGGCGCAGCCACGGCGTCGAGTGGTCCCAGCCTTCCTTCGGTGTCCCCGGGTCGTAGTTGCCACCCTGGGTCGTGACCAGGACCGCGGGCTTGCCGCGCAGCTCGGCCGGGTCGACGCCGATCCGCGGGTCGGTCACCGTGAGGTCGTACCAGGTCTTGAAGTGTTGGGACACACCGAAGTTGTAGAGCGGAACGGTGAGCAGTAACGCCTCGGCACCGATGACCTCGTCGGCGATCTCGGCGGCGAGGGCGACGGCCTCGCGCTGCGGATCGTCGCGGTCGGCCGGCGGGACCGTCCCGGCGATCACAGCATCGCGCCAGGCGGTCGCGGGAACAGGATCGGTCGACAGGTCGCGTCGTATCACCGTCGAGTCCGAGTGTGCGCTGGTCCATTCTCGTTCGACGAGTTCACCGAGTGCGCGGCTCGCCGACGTGGAGGGGAAGATGCTGGCATCCAGGCGGAAGAGGGACATGCGATCTCCTCGAGAGTGACTAGGTATTTAGAAGTGACTAGTCACAAGGTAGTACTGTCGTCGTTGGAACGCCAGGGGTACGACTAGGATGTGTTCGATGTCCGAAATCTCCGCGCCCGACCACGAGCCCCGCACATGCGACGAGGCGTTGCGTCGCGCGTTCGGGTTTCTGGGAAAGCGGTGGAACGGCATTCTCATCGCGACACTCATGAACGGACCGGCGGGGTTCGCCGAATTGCGTTGCGCAGTCGGAGGAATCAGCGATTCGGTGCTGTCCGGCCGACTTTCGGAGCTCACCGAGGCCAATCTGGTCGAGCGTCTGGTGGACCCGGGACCGCCGGTATCGGTGTCCTACGAGCTCACCGAATCGGGACGCGCACTCATGCCGGCGCTGACCGCCCTCACCGCTTGGGCGTGGGAGAACCTGCCGCCGTCGGCGACAGAGTAGCTCCAGGAATCAGGCGGCCCGACACACCTCGTCGACCACGCCCTGCAGATCGCCCTGGATCATTCTCGTCAGTGCGGCGGGCGTCTCGTCCTTGAAGTCGACGAGGTCGACGGGGTTTCCGAAGGTCACCATCGGACGAGCCCGATCACCGTGGGGCGGGTAGGCAATACCGGCGGACACCAGCGTGACATCGACACCGGCTTTCAGCGCACGGTAGGCAATGTGGCCGATGCCTGTTCCGAGCTTCTGCAGCCGGGTGACGTCGCCCTCGTTGCAGGTTCCCTCCGGGAAAACGGCGATACTGTCGCCACGGACCATCCGCTCGACGCAGACACCGAACATCTGCCGACCGGCTTCCGCGGCGGCCCGGACACCGTGATCCTTCTGGCGGAAAACCGGGATGCCGCCCAGGGTGTCGATCTTGCGTCGCTGTTCCGGATCCTCGAAGAGTTCGTCCTTCGCCAGCACGCGCATGTGACCGATCCGGGGGCGGAGGGGCGAGCGGAAACCTGCTGCCGCCAGCACCAGCGGATCGCGCTCGGACACATGGTTGGCCGCGATCAGCAAAGGCTTTTCGCTGCGGACCGCACGAACCAGCCGATCGCGGGCGGTGAACCGCACGACGGGCCGGATCTTGGCGGCGAGCACCCCGTACATCAACTTCGCGCGCACACGATCCTGCTGGTGATCGAGGTAGTGCGCGTATACGGCCTCAGACTGGGTGAGCTCTACATCCACGTAAGTTACGGTACCGTAGGTTAGCGTTCCTGCCCAAAGAACGACGAAACCCGGTCGGTCCGTCGGCGACGAAGAACCGCAGGTGACGGGCTTGCACTACGTGGGGCAGTGATCAGTCAGGCACCACGACGGCTCGGCCACGTAACTCATTCGCCGCCAGCCGCCGGTAGGCCTCGACGCCGTCATCGAGTGAGAACCGCTCGACCGCAACCTCGAGAACACCATTGCGTGCGAGATCCAGCACCTCGATGAGTTCGTCACGTGCTCCCCAGTACGGCGCCCGTACCGACACCTCATAGGGCTGGGTGAAGAAGCCGACCTTCGCCGCAGCGACCATGTCCCCGATGCCGACGATCACCACGTCGCCCATCGTGCCGACGACGCCCATCGCGATGTCGAGAGTGGGTTGCAGGCCGACGAAGTCGAAGACAGCGGTCGCACCGTCGTTTCCGGTGATCTTGCGGACGCTTGCGACGGCATCCGCATCGGAGAGCACCACCTCGTGAGCCCCGACCTCGCGGGCGAACTCGAGCTTCTCGTCGCTCACGTCGAGGGCGATGACCCGGGACGGGGTGAGATGGCGAAGCAGCTGGATCCCGACATGCCCGAGACCACCGGCTCCGATGACCACCGCCGTCGTGCCCCCCACGAGCTTTGGAAGCGAGGGTTTGATCGCGTGGTAGGGAGTGAGGCCGGCATCGGTGAGGGGGACCGCGGCCACCGGGTCGAGATCACCGAGGGGAACCAGGTGCCGCACGTCGTCCACGAGTAGGTACTCGGCCATGGCGCCCGGGTTGCCGAGCCCCGGTGGTGTGATGCCGAGTTCGCCGGCCCGGCTGCAGTAGTTCTCCAGTCCGCGCGAGCAGAAGTGGCAGACCCCGCACCCCCAGGCTCCGTACACGGCCACCGAGGTGCCCTCGGAGATTCCGGTGACGCCGCTACCGGCCTCGGTGACCACGCCGACCCCTTCATGGCCGAGTGTCATCGGCAGGGGATAGGGGAATCCTTCTTCAGGCAGGTTGAGGACGAAGTCGTCGGAATGGCAGGCCCCCGCTGCGGTCACCTTCAGCAGCACCTGTCCCGGGCCGGGCGTGGGCTTGTCGACCTCACGTAGCTCCGGCGGCTTGCCCGGCTGGATGATCTGAATGGCCTTCATGCGCACACCTTTCGACCCGGCGGAGAGGGAACCCGTCTTCCGGTCTACTCGGTCGGTCGTCAGGGCAAGCGTCTTCTGGCGAACTCGGCACGATCCTCGCGGCGTCGTGGTTCGGTGTTCACCAGCGGCGGGACGGATTCCTCGCCGCGCATCGCACGCACTGCCGCGCCGCGGGGAGCACCTCGAGACGCTCGGGATCGATGATCTCGCCGCACGTCTCGCAGCGACCATAGGCTCCGCGACCGACCCGTTCGAGAGCAGCGTCGATCTCGTCCAGACGAACCCGCGAACGTTCGAGCTGGGCCACCAACTGGCCACGCTCGACGGCGAGCGTCGTCCCTTCCGGATCGTGTTCGTCGTCCGAGGCGGCGTCGGCGGTCGCCTCGATGACGGCGGCCAGGCGAGCAGACAACGACTCGATGAGGGCCGCCGTTCTCTCGCGTTCGGCGGTCAGCGATGCTTCCGATTCGTGCGGGTCGGACTGGGTCACGACCGCACCCGGGTGTGTCGTCTCACGGATCCATTTGTACGCCGCAGGTCTGACGATCGCGTTCACTCATGAACGTCGCGGAGACCGACGGCGCCGCGCAGCCCGGAACAGTTGACGCACCCCACGCAGCCGACGCAGTTCGTGCAGCGGACGCAGCCGACGCACCCGGCGCATCGCCGGCACAGCAGACAGGCCACGACACCGACACTGCCGGCGACCCCGAAACTGATTGCGGTGGCGAAACTTCCGGCGACGAGCAGACTGGCCATCGTCGCCGCCGAACCCGTCACGATCGCGCTCGCCACCGTAGCCGCCGAGGAGCTGACACCGGCACTGGACACCGTGCCGACCGACCCCGCCACGGCAGCGCTCGCGACGGTGCCGACCGAACCGGCCACCGCCACACTCGACGTGGTCGCGATCGAACCGGCGACCGCAGAGGAGTTCACGGTCGAGGGTGATCCGACGACGGAAGCCTCATCGCGGGCGAGTGTCCACATGGGTCCATGGTCGCGCAGTCCCAGCACGCACACAGGGGTTCGGTGACAACTCACCGGTGTTCCGCGGAACGCTCCCGACTCTCAGGTCCCGCAGAACGTCTGGAATGACGAAGTGAACTCGTCCGACGCGGGGGCGGTGTACTTGACCCGGTCGACGCGCCGCTCGAACGGGTGCGTCACCACGTCGAGCAACTCCTGGAATGGCGCGAGGTCGTCCTCGTGCGCGGCACGGAGCGCGGCGTCCACCATGTGGTTGCGTGGGATGTAGAGCGGGTTGACGCGGTCCATCGCGTCGGCGGTGGTCTCGTCGGCGCGGTCGTGTTGTGTGAGCGTTTCTCGCCATCGCGCGAGCCAGGGCGCCGAGACCTCCCGTGGGAGGAGTTGGTCGAGGGGAGCCGTTCGTCCGCGGAGTTCATCGGCGAGCGCACGGAAGGTGCCGGTCCAGTCGGCGCGGTGTTCCGCCATCAGGGCCAGCAGGTCGTCGATCAGTGCGTGGTCGACGAAGGTGTCGGCCAGGCCCAGCTTGGCGGACAGACCTTCGTTGAGGTGCTGTTCGTAGAGACTGTCGAAGGTGGACAGGGTGGCGGTCGCGATGGCGATCGCGTCGTCCGGTGTGGGGCTGATCAGCCTGAGAAGTGTTTCGGCGAACCGTGCCAGGTTCCATTTCAGGACGGCGGGTTGGTTGCCGAAGGCGTAACGCCCGCCGTGGTCGATGGAGCTGAACACCGCCGCCGGGTCGAAGGCGTCGATGAATGCGCACGGTCCGTAGTCGATGGTTTCGCCGGAGATGGTGGTGTTGTCGGTGTTCATCACGCCGTGCACGAAACCGACGAGCATCCACTGGGCGACGAGGCGGGCCTGCCGTTCGACGACGCGCTCCAACAGCTTCGCGTAGCGGTTCCCGCCGCCGGTCGTCGGCAGATCGGTCAGGTCGGGGTAGTGACGGGCGATCGCGTAGTCGGCGAGGGGCTGCAGGATGTCGCCGTTGCGGGCGGCGAACTCGAAGGTGCCCACCCTCAGGTGACTCGATGCGACGCGGGCGAGTACAGCCCCGGGCTCGACGCCGTCGCGGTGGACCCCGCGCCCCGTCGCCACCACCGACAGGGACCGCGTGGTGGGCACACCGAGGGCGTGCATCGCTTCGCTGATCAGGTACTCGCGCAGCATCGGTCCGACGACTGCGAAGCCGTCTCCACCTCGCGAAAACGGTGTCGGGCCCGAACCTTTCAACTGCAGGTCGACACGGTGACCTTCGGTGTCGAGCAGTTCGCCGAGGAGAAGAGCCCGACCGTCGCCGAGTAGCGGGGCATATCCGCCGAACTGGTGTCCGGAGTACGCCGTCGCCACCGGCCTGCCGTCGGCGGGCACGGCTGCGCCGGCAAGGATCGCAACGCCGTCGTCGGAGCGCAAGGTCGCAGGATCGATGCCCAGCGACGCAGCGAGCTGATCGTTCACGACGAGAAGCTGCGGATCGGGCACGTCGGCGCCGCGCCACTCGACGGTGAGCGGCGTCAGCTCGTCGGCGAAAGTGCTCTCGAAGCCGGTGATCGCGTCGGAGGTGCGGGCGGGGGAGTCGGTGGCAGCCACTCTTCGAGCGTAACCACTTGTCGCGTCGTCCGACTTTCGCCGATCGCTAGAGGGCGATGGAAGCGCCGCAGATGCCGCAGGACTCGAACTCCCGGCGCCCCCAGCGGGCGATCGGGATGAAGAACACGGTGAACTGCTTGAACTCCCGCATACGGGCCCACTGGGTGGTGTTGTGGCAACGGGGGCAGGTCCGGGTCTGTCCCGCGCCGAGTTGCTGCTGTTTGGGGCCGTATCCGAAGAGGAAGAACACTCCGTCATCGTAGGCAGGACACCGGCCGACGCGTCTGACTCGGATCGACACCGGACACCCATCAGTCGCACGCGTGTGCGAACATGTACGCGTGAGCTCGCAGAAGAGGACCGGCCTGACCGCCGGTGACCTGGAATCTCTGTCCGCGGCACTCGCGGCCGGCAAGCGTGTGACCGTCTACCTTCGTGACCCGATGCCGTCGCTCGGACTCGACGCCGGAACATCGGCGCGTGTCCTGTCCATCGACGGTTCGACGGTGACGGTCCGGCCCAAGGGCGTCGACGATCAGTTGCCCTTCGAAGCCGACGAACTGCAACGCACACGATCCGCCGCCGCACCGGCCAAGTCCGCTCCGCGTGCCGCCAAGACCGCGGTTGCCGACCAGACGCCGACTCCGGCGACCCGACCTGCACCGACACCGAAAGCAGCTGCAGTGGAACCGAAGCCGACACCCGAGCCCGCTCCGCGTCCGGAGGCCACGCCGGCTCGATCGGCCACGCCGAAGCCGGCTCACCCGAAGGCTGCACGACGGTCGAAGACCTCGACAGCTGCGGTCAGCGTGACCATCACGTCAGCGGGGGAGAGCACCTGGACGGTGTCGGTGGCGCACGGCAGCAAGAAGGGCAAACCCGCCGAGGTGACCGCGGACCGCGTGGCCCGCGCCATGCAGGAGCTGGGTGACGACGCCGCGATCACAGCGGTGGACGAGGTCATCGAATCCGCGCGCGAAGCCGCGCAGAGGAAGATCGAGGAACTGACGCGCGAACTCGAGAATGCGCGAGCCGCACTCGCTCACCTCGATGTCGGGCCCACCGAGAGCTGACTCGTCGTCATCCCGCCGGCGGGGCGAAGAGCTCCAGCGCGATGTTGTCCGGGTCGCGGAACGATATTCCTGAGCCGTAATGGGCGTGCTTGATGCCGCTGTGCGGGATCCCGGCTTTGTCCAGACGCGAAACCCACTCCTCGAGTTCGGACTGAGTGCAGGCGAACGCGATGTGATCCAGTCCCACGTTCCGTTCGTCGAAGCCGGCTGTGTCCGGCCCACTCGAGGTGTGGGTGTGGAGTCCGAAAAGTGTTCCGCCGTCGAGTGCGAAGACCGTGTGATGGAAATCCCCGGATTCTTCGTCCTCGTCCAGGACCGGTTTGGCGTCGAACAGTTTCGCGTACCAAGCGGTACTCGCAGCCAGGTCACTCACGGTGATGGCAACGTGGGTGAGAGCGGGAAATGCAGGCATCGGATGCCTCCTCCGAGGAAGGGCGCCGGATGGAACTCCGGGCACCGAACAGTTTATCGCCGGAGCTACAAACCAGACCGCTCGTTCTACCCGACCACGACCGATCAGGTGATCGGCAGATCGATCGGCTTGCCCGGGCACATCCCGTCGAGCGTCTGGCGAACCAGCGCGATCATCGTCGGGTTGCCCGGTTCGTCCTCGTGCGGTCCGCCGTCGATGGCGTCTTTCGCGCACACGCCACCGTCGAGGTGCCGGGCGGGTCGGCCCTGCGACGGTTCGTCGTCGGCGACGGTCCGCAGGGTTGTGTAGTCAACGCCGCCGGGAGTGTCGTCGCCTCGGTTGAGAGCGCTCAGGAAGGCGCCGGTCGGGCACATCTCCCCACCCGCGTGTAGCGGCAGGGCGCACGTCACCGACCAGCCGTATTGGCCGGTGCCCAGAGACACGTAGTTGTCCACGCGTGCGGCCCCGTTCAGGTACTTGAGGTAGTAGCGCGTCGACAGCCCGCCCATGCTGTGGCCGACGAGGTCAACCTTCGAGCCTGCGTGTCGGTGTAGCGCTGTTGCGACGATCCCGGCGATCACAGCGGCGTTGACCCTGTTCGTATCGCCGGGCAGTTTCGCGATATAGACCGGGTGACCGTCGGACTCGAGTGCGTCTCGCATCGGCTCGAAGACCGAGAGATCCGCTGGCAGAAGACCGCCCGCCGTCCAACCGTGGACGAGGATCACCGGGTTACGAGTGCCGGGGGCATCCGCCGAAGCGGCGGCGGAGAAGACAACCGAGACGGCGATCACCGAGACGATGGACAAGACCGACAATCGAACCGGTGGCCAAATGGCCGCCAACCGGCTGAACTGCTTCATGGTTCGTGACCTCTCCCTTCAGAGACGACCGTCGTCGAGCCGGGCGGGTGTGGGCGGCCATGGCAGTGTTCACGCCCGACTCCGCTGCCAGTATGGGTGGTTCACCACCGGTGACAACAGGTCGCCAACCCGCACTGACCAGACCAACGGCGTCAGGTCGAGGCCAAGCGACCCGACCGTTGCACGAATGTCATGTGCAGAGCTGACCGATTCGGGACACCGGCGATCCGGACGGGTGAACACTGGCTCCATGAGCCGGAGGAGATCTGCTGTCGCGGTCGGCGCCGCCACCACCGCGGCGGCGGTTGTCGTTCGCGATCTGTTCCAGCGCAGACATTCGTTGCTACGCAACTACCCCCTGATCGGGCATGCGCGTTACCTGCTGGAGACCGTCGGGCCCGAGCTGCGCCAGTACATCGTCGCCTCGAACGACGAGGAGCGTCCGTTCAGCCGCGACCAGCGACGTTGGATCTATTCCTCGTCCAAGAAGGAGAACAACTACTTCGGGTTCGGCACCGACAACGATGTCGAGTACACATCCGGTTACCCGGTGATCAAGCATCGAACATTCAATCCGGGTTCGGTGCCGGCCTCGACACCCGAGGCGGGCCACGAGGTCATGCTGCCCTGCGCGAAAGTCGTCGGCGAAGCGCGCCGGCGGAGGAACGCATTCCGTCCGGAGTCGTTGGTCAACATCTCCGGGATGAGTTTCGGGGCCCTGTCAGCGAACGCCATCGAGGCATTGAATCGCGGGGCCGCCCTGACGGGCGCGCTGCACAACACCGGCGAGGGCGGGGTCTCGCCCTATCACCGACACGGTGGCGACCTAGTTTTCCAGCTCGGCACAGCCTATTTCGGCTGCCGAGACGCAGAGGGACGGTTCGACCTCGCCCGATTGAGAGACCTCGTGGCCGAAGCCCCGGTCCGCGCCTTGGAGATCAAACTCAGCCAAGGCGCGAAACCTTGCCTGGGTGGTTTCCTACCCGGCCGGAAGGTGTCTGCGGAGATAGCCGCGACGCGCGGCGTTCCCGCGGGACGTGATTGCGTGAGCCCGTCACGGCATGCGGAATTCTCCGACGCGGACAGCATGCTCGATTGGGTCGAACTCCTGGCGGTCGAAACGGGACTGCCGGTCGGGATCAAATCCGCAGTGGGCGACATCGATGCGTGGTACCAGATCGCCGACCTGATGGCGGACACCGACCGTGGCGTCGACTTCATCACCATCGACGGAGGGGAGGGAGGCACCGGAGCGGCGCCCCTGTTGTTCTCCGACTCCGTGTCGCTGCCGTTCCTGCTCGGTTTCAGCAGGGTTTATCGGGTGTTCGCCGAGCGAAACCTCCACGAACAGGTCACGTTCATCGGAAGCGGCAAGCTGGGTCTGCCCGACAATGCGGTCCTAGCGTTCGCGCTCGGGTGCGACATGGTCAACGTCGCGCGCGAGGCGATGCTGTCGATCGGTTGCATCCAGGCCCAGAAATGCCACACCGACACGTGCCCGACAGGCGTCGCCACCCAGAACAACTGGCTCACACGAGGATTGGTGCCAGACGAGAAAGCAACTCGTGTCGCGAACTACATCACGACGCTGCGGCGTGACCTGGTCAAAGTGTCGCAGGCGTGCGGAGTGGAGCACCCCGGACTCATCTCGACCGATTCAGTGGAGATCGTCGACGGCAGACAGGGGTCCAGCCCGCTGAGTGAGGTGTACGGGTACTCGCCGGGGATGGGTCTGCCATCCGAGGCGGATCGCGCCGCGGTGATCCGATTGATGCTCGGCCAGGGAAGCGGCGGGTCGGCGCCGCCATCGGCAGCGGGCCCGAGCTGAAGAGAGCACCGGGTGACCATCCCAACCCACCGGTTCGGTCGCTCAGTCCGGGTCGGTGAACCGCGGTTCGCGCCGGGCCATTCCGGCGTGCACGGCCTCGAGCTGGTTCGGTGAACCGATCAGCTCGACCTGCAGTTTGCTCTCGAGCAACAGCGCGGCCGACGGGTCGGCACCGGTCCATGTCTCGTCGTAGAGGCGCTTCGCGGCGCGGACCGCGTGCGGCGACATCGCCGCGATCTCGTGGGCGAGCTCCAATGCACGGGCGAGTGGGTCGTCGGCAGTACCGGTGACCAGCCCGAGCTCGTGGGCCTCGGCTCCGGAGAGCACACGGCCGGTGAAGGTGAGTTCCTTGGCGACGTCCGCCCGAAGGAGACGCGGAAGCGTCTGGGTGATGCCCATGTCCGGCACCAGACCCCACTTGACCTCCATGATGGACAGTCGCGCATCCGGGGTCGCGTAGCGGATGTCGGCGCCGAGTGCGATCTGCAGGCCACCTCCGAAGCAGTTGCCGTGGATCGCGGTGATCACCGGTGCCTGCACATGGCCCCAGTCGAGAGACACCCGTTGCGCGTGGTTTCCGCGGTCGGCGTCGTCGCGATCCAGCAGTGAGCCGCCGAGTTCGTCACCGCCGAGGGACGAGATGTCGAGGCCGGAACAGAAGCTCTTCCCGGCGCCGTGGACGACGACCGCCCGTACTCGACGATCGGCCGCCAGTTCGCTTGTCACCGCGAGTAACGCATCGAACATCGCGGGGTCCAAGGCATTGTGCTTGTCCGCCCTGTTGAGCGTGACCGTCGCGACTCCCGCATCGTCGACTTCGAGCAGAATCCGTTGTTCCGTCATCGTCTTCACCACCTCGCCGTGTGTCGTCCGCCGTGCAATGAGCCCGGCCGCGTACTCCGAGCGCTTACACTACGGCCGTGGCGGAATCTGTCTGGGAATTCACCGAATCCGATGGTTCGGTTGTCGTGCACACCGACGTGGGCGGGCGGGCGGCGCGCACCGGCCACCGGCTGACGATCGCGATGCGCACCTGGTCGGCGTCGGTGACACTGACCGACCTCGTGCCGACGGATCTCAAGGCCACGGTCTCGGTCGACTCGTTGCATGTGGAATCCGGGGAAGGCGGACTCACCCCGATGACCGGGGCCGAGAAGTCGCTGGCCCGCATGAACGCCCTGAAGTCCATGGACGCCGACAAGTACCCCGAGATCACCTACGAGGCAAGCATATTCAGCGCCACGGACGGCGGTTACCGAGCCGACGGAGTACTGACGATCCACGGCAGGTCACGCCCGCACGCGCTGGACCTACAGGTCGTCGAGGCCCCGGATGGCTGGCGGATCTCGGCCGAGTCCACCGTCACCCAGAGTGACTTCGGGATCAAACCGTACTCCTTGATGATGGGCACACTGAAAGTCGTCGACGACGTCCGCATCGTCGTCGAGGCCGCCCGCACTCGCTGACCTCCGGAGAGACGCACGCCGGGCCGAGTAAGGTTCCGGTGCCTGCCCGATCGGTACGCTCGAGGGTGCCCGATTTGTCGGCCAGGCCGTCTGCGCTCAGCGGCTTGAGCAGGACGAGTCCGTCGGACACATATGAGCTGGAGAAACCCATGGAAGCACTGATCCTGATCGCCGTCATAGTCCTGATCGTCGTCGCGGTGGTGGTCGTCGCACAGCAGCGCTCCGGGGCCAACGCCGCTCGGACCCTGGACGATGCGAAGGCCGACGCGAGGCAAGCGATCGAACGTCTCGGCGGGCAGGTGTTCATGCTGGTGGGCGACGGACCGGCCTCAAAGCAGGCTCTCGCCGACGCCGGGGAGCGCTATACCGCGGCGGGGTCACAGATCGAGCAGGCCAACTCGCCCGCGCAGGCGCGCCTGGCCAAGCAGACCGCGATCGAGGGTCTCTACTACATCCGTGCGGCGCGGGTCGCGATGAACCTCGATCCCGGTCCCGCCATCCCCGAACTCGAGGGTCAGCAGAGCGCAGGCAAGGTCACCGAGGATCGGAAGGTCGAGTTCGAAGGCCGTCAGGTCGAGGCGTCGCCCAACCCGTCTGATCGGACGCCGAACTACTACCCGGGCGGCCGCGTCGCCGGACGCCCGGTTCCGGCCGGTTGGTACTCCGAGCCCTGGTGGCGGCCGGCACTCGTGGCGGGTGCCTGGGGAGTCGGGTCGATGTTCCTGTTCTCCGCGATGTTCTCCGGTATGGCCGGCGTTCCGTACGACGCTCAGGGCTTCGAGAACGGTGTCGGTGACGGATCCGACATGGGCGCCATCGACGGCGGCGCCGGAGGGGACGACTTCGGAGGTGATGCCGGCGGCGACGGCGGTTTCGGCGCAGACGGTGGTTTCGGCGGAGACGGTGGCGGCTTCGGAGACTTCGGGGGCGGCGGTTTCGACTTCTGATCGACTGTCGGACCTTCACACAGCCCTGATCACCGGTGGCCGGCGCGCGCGTAGCGATCGGCCAGGACGCCCAGGTGTTCGACCAGTTCGGCGGGGCGCTCGACCTCGAAGTCGACGTCGAGTCGTGTCAGGGTCGCAGCGACCCCGGTGAGGCTCTGTCCCCCGAGTATTGCGCGACAATTCTCGTCGTCGATCGGTGAGATCGTCCCCTCCGCAGGCGCCACCTTGCCTGCCACCTCGTCTGCGCCGGCGTGGAGAATCACTGACGCGCGGTGGGCCCAGTGCGGTTCGCGGAGACGATTGCCGACGTATACGGCGATGTCGTCGGCCGGCAGCGCCCGCTCGGCGAATCGCGGCCCGAAATGCGGGTTACGCGGCGCGATCTGCTCTACGGCAAAGAGTTCCCAGTCGGTCTTCCCGACGTCGTATCCGAGGAGGTACCAGCGATGCCCACGGTTGACGAGCCGATAGGGCTCGACGTCGTGGGTGGTGAGGTCGTCGGGGTCGTAGGTGAATCGAAATCGCTCGTGCCTGCGACAGGCCTCGGCCAGTGTGGTCAGTCGCGTGGGATCGGTGATCGGGATCGGTTCCTCGTGGGGGAGCGGAACCATGAAGTGACTGAGATCGCGGACGTGCTGACGGAGCCAATCCGGCAGCGTCCCTTCCAGTTTCGTGAGGGCACGCAGTGAGGTCTCTTCCATCCCGCCGATGATGCAGTTCACCCCGGTCCGAAGTCCGACTGCGACAGCGACCGCTTCGTCGGTGTCGAGCAGCAACGGCGGCAATTTGTTGCCGCCGTGCCCGAGCCGGTAGCCACCGATCCCGCCGCGCGTCGCTTCCACGTCATAGCCGAGCTCGCGGAGCTTCTCCATGTCCCTGCGGACGGTCCGCCCGCTCACGCCGAGACGTTGCGACAGCTGGGCGCCCGTCCACTCCTCGTGCCCTTGCAGGAGAGACAGAAGCCTGAGTAGTCGAACCGACATCGACGACATGGGTTCCAGCGTGGCACCGGAATAGGACCTTCGCCAGCCTAATCACCGTTTAGGGTAGCCGCTCATGGCAGTGCCACCGACCAGCTCCGACGAGAGGAAATGCCCATGACCACTGATTACGTGTTCCGAACGGGCTCCGACAACGGCCGAATCCAGGTGGACACGCTTGCTGCGATGCTGGACCCGACGACGACGCGAGCCCTGGCCGAATGTGGTGCGGTGTCGGGCCGGCGGTGCCTGGAGCTCGGCGCAGGCGGCGGTTCGATCAGCCGCTGGCTCGCGAACCGAGTCGGGCCGAACGGAACGGTCGACGCCGTGGACGTCGACACAAGCCATCTCGTCGAAGCACCCGGACTCACTGTGCACACCATGGACCTCAACGACGGACTTCCCGACGGCGGCCCCTACGACCTCATCCACGCCCGCATGTTGATGATGCATCTTCGACGCCGGCGCGAGGTCTTCGATGCACTCGTCGCGAAACTGGCGCCCGGCGGATGGCTGGTCCTCTGCGACGCGACCGGCCTTCCGCCCACCGCCGTGGCAGCCCGGCACGATGCCGATCGCGACCTCTTCGACCGCGTCCTCGAAGCCGGGACAACCCGCGTGGGCCCTGCCGTCGGGATGGATCTGCAGTGGGCCCATGCCGCCGGCGACCACATGCATCGTGCCGGGCTGACAAACGTACGTGAAGAGGAGTTCCGGTTCACCTCACCCGGCGGGTCCGATGGAATGCTCTACTACCGCAGCCTGGTTCAGCAGCTCGAACCCCTCCTGACCACCTTCGGGTTCACCGAGGAGGAACTGTGGCGGCTCGAAAACGTCCTGCTGGACCCGGTTTTCGCGGCGTGGTCGTATCAGTTCGTCATCACCGTCGGTAGGCGACCGCCGACGCCGTGCACGGAATCCTCGCGGGCTCGTGACCGCTGAGGCCGAGCGCGACATCCGTCACACACGCCGTGGTGGGGCAGGGCTTGATGACACCAACGCTTGGTCAGATCCTGGACCGGGAGGGTGCCGACGCAGGCGCTGTCGAGGCCCATCGCCTATCGGGCATGGAGAACGCTAGACGTCGACCGGTTCGATCGACACGGCACTCGCCGTCAGTTCTTCACCGCACCGGTCACATGCCAGGCGCGGACGGAACTCATGACCCGTGCCGCGGTGCGTGAAGATCAGCGCGGGACCTTCGGGAGCACGGAACCAGCGTTGGCCCCAGGTGATCATGAAGACGACAACCGGAAAGAAGGCCACCCCCTTGGGGGTCAGGCGATAACTGACCCAGTCCGGGCGGTCGGGATTGGGTTCGGTGTCGATGGCCCCCAGCCGGACGAATCGCGCCAGCCGATCGGCGACCATTGTCGGTGGAGCGCTGGTCCGTTCGGAGAACTCGCCGAACCGTCGAGCACCAAGGAACAGTGCGCCGAGTATGGCCGCAGACCACCGGTCACCGATGAGCTCCATGGTGTGCGGGATGACCTGGGAAGGCTGTTTGGCTCCCGCCGAGCGTCGTCGAGTGATCGAAGCGGGGACGCTTCGCGGCCAGGCACCGCTCGGGCCGAGGTCTGCGACGACGTCGTGAGCCTCGACGCCTGCGCCGCATTCGCCGCACGTCGTTGCGGGAGAAAAGAACTCGCCGCATCCGGTGTGCCGCATCCGCGGTAGCGGGGGAGTCGCCGGTGGCGCCCACGTCTGCTCCCACGCCCACATCGTCAGCAGTACGGTCCAGATGTCGGCGCCGCGTCGGGTCAGCACGTATTCGTAGCGGTCCGGGCGGTGGGCGTACTGCACACGGTCGAACAGACCCTTGTCGGTGAGCACCCCCAGTCGCGAGGACAACACGGAGTTGGAGATCGCACCCTCGCGCATCCAGTCGCCGTACCGTTTCGCACCTTCGACTGCGTGCCGCAGGATCCACAGGTTCCACTCGTCGCCGAGGATGCCGAGGGTCACCGCGATGGCATTGTCGCCGCCGGGCTCCAGGCTGGTGAAGCTGTCGCGGTCTGGTTCCACCTCGAAGACCTTAGTTCAGGCTCGGCGGGCTACGTCGTCGCCGGTGAGCCGACGACGAAGCTCGCGACCGTCGTGGTGCTCCCGCCGATGTTCAACGTGGCCGCGCGTCGCGCTTCATCGACCTGGTAATCACCTGCGTCGGCGGTGATCTGACGATGGCAATCGAGGAGCATGCGGATTCCGGTGGCACCCACCGGGTGTCCTCCGCCGAGCAGACCGCCGCTGGGGTTCATCGCGACCCGACCGTCGATCTCGAGTTCGCCGGATTCGATCGCCTTCCAGCTCTCGCCCGGTGCGGTGAGTCCGAAGTGGTCGATGGCCATGTATTCACTGGTCGTGAAACAGTCATGGGTCTCGATGACATCGAGGTCGTCGACACCCGCAACGCCTGCCCGACCGAAGGCATCGGAGATCGCCTGGCGGACATGGGGGAACATCAGCTCGTCGTCCGCGCTGCGGGCCAGCTTGTCCTCCAGGAGCAACCCGACGGTGCGATGGCCCCAGCCCAGAATTGCCGACACGCCCGTCGACTCGAGTTCCGGATGCGCTCGTCGGTATCGGTCCGAGACCAGTACGACGCCGGCCCCGCCGTCGGTGAGCGGACCGCAGTCGATCTTGCGGAGGCGACCCTCGACGATCGGGTTGGCGGTGTCGTCAGCGGTGAACGACGCCGGTACGTATTCCCAGCCGCGGGTCTGGGCCAGTGGGTTTCTACGTGCGTTGCGGGAGTTCAACTCCGCGATCTGCCACAGATGCTGCGGATCCAACCCGTAGCGCTTGTCGTACTCCTCGGCGATGCGGCTGAACATGTACGGCCACATGAAGTTCGCGTCTTGGCCTTCTTCGCCGATCCAGGCCGCGCCGGCCATGTTCCGCGCCCCGTCATCGCCCGGGACGTTCTTCTCGAGTTCGGCGCCGACGACGAGCGCACAGTCGTAGCGCCCCGACTCCAGATCTGCCATCGCGGCGAGAATCGCCAGGGACCCGGACGCGCACGCACCCTCGTGCCGGCTCGCTGGGATGTTCCACAGCTCCGGGACGACCGATGCGGGCATGGCGCCGAGGTGCCCCTGGCCGGTGTAGACCTGCCCGAATGCGTTGCCCACATGGATCACGTCGATGTCGTCGACCGGGACACCCGACGCCGACACCGTGCCCGCTACGACCTCATCGAAGAGCTCCGGGAGTCCACGCCCCTCCTTGGTGAGGTTCCGGGCGAAATCGGACTGGTATCCCCCGGTGATCCATACCGTCTTGTCAGTCATCTCCCCGCACGCCTTCCTCACGAATCGAACTACAACAGCGAGAGTATCGACCTCAGGCGGCCCGCGGTAGCCCTTGACAGGTCAACGCAGGTCAGTCACTCTCGTAACTGTAGTGACCGCTCCGAAGGAAGTTGAGTCGATGGAGATCGAGGTTCTGGGCAAGCTGCTGTCGACGCTGCCCGCGGACGACGACCACCCGTATCGCACCGGCCCGTGGCGTCCGCAGACCACCGAGTGGAAGGCCGACGACCTGACGGTCGTCGCCGGCGAGATCCCCGCCGACCTCGACGGCGTGTACCTGCGCAACACCGAGAATCCGCTGCATCCGGCGGTCAAGAACTATCACCCGTTCGACGGCGACGGCATGGTCCACGTCGTGGGTTTCCGTGATGGAAAAGCGTTCTATCGCAACCGTTTCGTGCGCACGGACGGAATGCTGGCGGAGAACGAGGCGCAGCGTCCGCTGTGGGCCGGTACCGCAGAACTGCCCGATTGGGCCGAACGCGAAGACGGCTGGGGTGCCCGGCGACGGATGAAGGATGCGTCGAGCACCGACATCGTGGTGCACCGCGGCACCGCCCTGTCCAGCTTCTGGATGTGCGGCGACCTCTACCGCCTCGATCCGTACTCGGCGAAGACGCTGGGCAAGGAGTCCTGGAACGGCGCTTTTCCGTACCATCTGGGAGTGTCGGCCCATCCCAAGGTCGACGACCGGACGGGCGAGATGCTCTTCTTCAACTACGGCAAGGAAGCGCCGTACATGCACTACGGCGTGGTCGACGAGAACAACGACCTCGTCCACTACGTCGATGTCCCTCTACCCGGTCCACGACTGCCACACGACATGGCGTTCACCGAGAACTACGCCATCCTCAACGACCTGCCCATGTTCTGGGACCCCGAACTGCTGAAGCACGACGTGCACTACCCGCGGTTCCACCGGGACACCCCGTCGCGGTTCGCCGTCATCCCGCGGCGCGGACAGCCCTCCGACATCAAGTGGTTCGAGGCAGACCCGACGTACGTGCTGCATTTCGTCAACGCCTACGAGGTCGGCGAAGAGATCGTGCTCGAAGGGTTCTACCAAGGCGAGCCGGAACCGCCGGCCGACGGCATCACCGACAAATGGCAGCGGGCGTTCCGCTACCTGGCGCTCGATCACTTCCAATCGCGCCTGCACCGCTGGCGGTTCAACATCCGGACCGGTCAGACCACCGAAGAGCGACTCACCGACACGATCACCGAGTTCGGCATGATCAACGGCGGCCACGCCGGCAGCAAACATCGCTATGTGTACGCCGCATCCGGCGTCGACGGATGGTTCCTGTTCAACGGACTCGTCCGCCACGACACCGAGACCGGCGCGGAGGAGTCGTTCCACCTCGGAGACGGGGTGTTCGGCAGCGAGGCGTCGATGGCTCCGCGCGTCGGCAGCACAGGTGAGGACGACGGCTACCTGATCACGCTCACCACCGACATGAACGACGACGCGTCCTACTGCGTGATCTTCGACGCGGCGCGTGTCTCCGACGGCCCGGTGTGCAAACTCGCATTCCCCGAACGTATCTCCAGCGGAACCCATTCCACCTGGGCAGCGGGCAGTGAGCTGCGCCGGTGGCGGGAGACCGACACCGCCGCCGAGGCGGTCGGCCTCTAAGTGAAGACGGTTCGCTCGTCGCTTGCTCGCGACGTCTACGTGTACGACGCCGTCCGCACCCCGAAGGGCCGCGTACGTCGCTCCGGCGGAACACTCGCCGACGTTCCCGCACACGAGTTGCTGGCCGGCCTGTTGCGCGCCCTGGCCGCCCGCGGCCTCGACCCGCACGTCGTCGACGACATGGTCATCGGCACCAGCACCGCGGCCGGGGAACAGGGCAGCGCCATCGCACGCGCCGCATCGCTGTGGGCCGGTTGGCCCGACACCGTGCCCGGCGGCGTGGTCTCCAGGCTGTGTTGCTCCGGGATCGACGCCATCGGATCCGCAACCGCACGGATCGCATCCGGGATGGCCGACGTGGTCGTGGCGGGTGGTGTCGAATCGATGTCGCGCGTGCCGTTGTTGCTCGACAAGCCGGCGTTCGCGTTCGACGGCGACCTCCGCGACCGGACCGGCTTCGTGACGATCGGCGTCTCGGCAGATCTGACCGCCGCCGACGCCGGGATCACCCGCGATGAACTCGACGCCTACGCGGTCCGCTCACATCACCGAGCCGCCAAGGCCCCCACATCCATGTCGGTCGTTCCGGTGATGTCGCGCTGGGCGACCCTCGCCGGCGACGAAGGAGCCCGTGCTGACGCCGACGCCGTCGGATTCGGCGGTCTGCCGACGCTTTTCGGGGACGACCCGTCCTGGGATCTGGTCGCCTCCCGGCTGCCGGATTCGATGCGTCCGGCCGGTGGCCTCCATACCATGGCCACTGCTCCGCAACTTGCCGACGGCGCGTCGGCAGCCCTGCTGGGCGGCGCGAAGTCGGAGCAGACCCTGGGATCGCATCCTCGCGCCCGCATCCTCGCCGTCACCCAGGCAGCGGTCCGGTCGCCCAGACTGACCGCCGCGGTCGACGCCGCGCGAAAAGCACTTGCGCAGACCGGCCTCCGGCCAGACGACCTCGATGTCATCGAGGCGAACGAGTCCTTCGCCGTGTCTCCGATGCTGCTGACCCGCGAACTCGATCTCGACCCCGCCCGGGTCAACCCGAACGGCGGCGCGTGCGCCACCGGACACCCGCTCGGCGCGACCGGTGGTGTGCTGCTGGTGAATGCGCTCGATCACCTGGAGCGCACCGACGGAGAAATCGCTCTGCTCACGATTCCCGGCGGCCTCGGACTCGGCGCCGCAGCGATCGTCCAACGACTCAGGTAGGCCGACGGAATGGCGAGAAACGCCAGTACTATGCAGTGGCCTTGTTGCGGACCGCCGCGAGCTGCGACGCGATCGGTACGCCGAGATCGGCAAGTGCATCCCGGTCGACCGGCAGCCCCTGTGCCAGAACACGTTTGCTGAACATGAACTCTTGCGGTCGATTGACGCAGTCGGCCGCGATCAGTTGCCCCTCCCGCAGGTAGAAACATGCGAACTCACGGTCCGTCGTCGGGTCCCCGCGCAGGACGACGGTGTCGTACCCGGTGTTGAGTCCGGCGATCTGCAGCTTGAGGTCGTACTGATCGGACCAGAACCACGGAAGGGCCGAGATCGCGGTCTCCTTGCCGCACATGGTGGCCGCCGCGACCTTGGCCTGCTCGCCGGCGCTCGGCACCGACTCGAGCCGAGTCTTCCCGTATCGCACGTCGTGGTAGGTGACGCAGTCACCGGCCGCGGTGATCTGGGGATCGCTGGTGCGGCCTTGCGCATCGACGATGATGCCGTCGTCGACGGCGAGCCCGGCCTCGTGCGCCAGTTCGACGTTCGGACGGACACCGATCCCGACGATCACGAAATCCGCCGGGACCGTCTCGCCGTCGGTGAGACGCACCCCGGTCACGCGGTCCGCGCCGGCGCCACTCTCGTCACCCTCGAAGCCGACGACGGCCGCATCGGTCTTGATGTGGACGCCCTCTGCTTCGTGGATCCGACGAAAGAAGTCGGAGACCTCCGGGGCCGTAACCCGCCGCAGGACACGGTCCGCTGCCTCGACGACGGTGACGTCGAGACCGAGTTTGCGCAGCGAAGCCGCAGTTTCGAGTCCGATGTAACCACCGCCCACGATCACGGCGCGCCTGCTGCCCGGAACGTCGGCGCGGATCGCCTCGACATCCTCGGCGGTCCGCAGGTAGTACACGCCACGGAGTTCGGCTCCCGGAATCCCCAGGCGCACAGGGCTGGCACCGGTACACAGCGCGAGTCGGTCATACGACACCGAGTCGCCATCGCCCAGAACGACGCGCTGCTCGGCACGATCTATGTGTTCTACCCGGGCACGACGAATCCGGATGTTCTGCTTGTCGTAGAACTCGTTTCCGCGGATCAGCAGGTCATCGATCCCGACAGTGTCCGCAAGGTACGTCTTGGACATCGGCGGCCGGTGGTAGGGCAGGTACGGCTCATCGCCGATCAGGACGATGTCACCGTCCCAACCCGACGACCGCAGCTGGGCACTCAGTTGGGCGCCGGCGTGGCTGGCGCCGATCACGACGGCACGTCCCGAGGTCATGACGGTGTCTTCGGCGTGAGTTCGACCATCAGCTTGCTGTACCCACGGACGAAGTTGGACTGCACGTACTCGGGCTCCTCGAGCACCTTGATGTCGTCGAAGCGGTGCAGCAGTTCCTCCCAGAGGATCCGGAGCTGCAGTTCGGCGAGACGGTTGCCCATGCACCGGTGCACGCCGTATCCGAAGGCCATGTGGTTCCGCGCATTCGGGCGGTCGATGATGAGCTCGTCGGCTCGCTCGAACTTGCTCTCGTCCCGGTTGCCTGAGGCGTACCACATCACCAGCTTGTCGCCCTTGCGGATGAACTGCCCGTTGAGGATGGTGTCCTTCGTGGCGACCCGCCGCATGTAGGCCAGCGGAGTCTGCCAGCGGATGATCTCCGAGACCATGTTGGGGATGAGGCTCGGGTCGGCCTTGAGCTTGTCGAATTCGCCGGGGAACTTGTTCAGTGCGTAGACACCGCCCGACATCGAGTTGCGCGTGGTGTCGTTTCCGCCGACGATCAGCAGCGTCAGATTGCCGATGAACTCCATCGGCCGCTTCACCAGGTCCTTGGTCTTCTCATTGGACTGCAGCATGCTGATGAGATCGAATCCCGGTGCCTCCCCGGCCTCCAGACGCGCAGCCTTGTCATGCCACAGTTCGGCGAACGCGCGGACCATCTCCAGAGCGGCCTGGAACACGACGTCGGGGTCGCTGCTGCCGCCGGTCGCCTCCTCGCTGCCGGCCGCCAGGTCGGACCAGCGCACCAGCTTACGGCGTTCGTCGTACGGGAAGTCGAGGATCGTCGCGAGCGTCCGCGCCGTGATCTCGACCGAGACCCGATCGACCCAGTTGAACGGTTCGCCGACGGGAAGGTTGTCGAGAACCTCGCACACGCGTTCCCGGATCAGCCCTTCCATCTCCTTGAGGTTCTTCGGTGCCACGACGCCCTGAACCGCCCGGCGCTGCTCGTCGTGTCGGGGCGGGTCCATCGCGATGAACATCTCGACGTCGAGACCCGGTGGGGGAGTGCCGATCACGATGAAGGGTTCGGCCGAGAAGGTTTCATGGTCCTTGTCGACGGTGAGGATGTCGTCGTACCGGGTCACCGACCAGAACGGGCCGAAACGACTGCTCGCCTGATAGTGGACCGGCGCCTCGTCGCGAAGGCGGGCGAAGTAGGGAATCCACTGACCCTGCCGGTACATGAACGGGTTGCTCATGTCGATCTCGTCCAGACCGACTTGGTCCACCGGCGGGATGGGCTTCTCCACATAGGATTCCGGCCGCGTCTCGCCGAGCAGCCGAGCGCGGGTCTTGTGGAAGAGCTGGAGGCCCTGAACCTGACGGTCCAACGGGATGTTCGCCTGCACCGTCTCAACGACGCGGTCGAGGATCTGCATCAGTGGTTCTCCGATCGGTTCAGAACTGGAATTCGGGAAGATTGACGACGAGACCGTCGTGTACGGCGGAGAGTGCGATCTGACACGACAGTCGCGAGTTCTCCTGACAGTCAGGATTCATCTCGAGCATCTGCGCTTCGGTGGCGTTGCGACTGCCGGTCGCGGCGGCCCACTGGTGGTCGATCATCACGTGGCAGGTGCCGCAGGCAGCGTCTCCGCCGCAATCGCCATCGATTCCCGACACCGCGTTGTCGGTCGCGACCTGCATCAGGTTCTGACCCTCGACGAACGGGACTTCCTGCTTTTCTCCGTCGTAGGTGATGAAGGTGACGGTGGCCATGAGTTCCTCCTTGAATACCGCCCTGGGCTGTGACGGTCACCACTAGGTGTTGGCAGTGTCAACATAGAATGAACCACGATGTTGTCCCTGTCAACATCCATTGGCATGAAAGGAGGTCGTGTCGGGTTCACCCAGGTCGGGGGACTGGCCCAACCTCGGTAGAGTGACCGCCATGGCATCGGAGCGCACCACCTATCACCACGGCAACCTTCGCAATGCCCTCATCGACGAGGCATGGGAGCTGGCGCGCAGTAGTGCTCCCGAGAAGGTGACCATCCGCGAGGTGGCGCGGCGCGCCGGCGTTTCCCACAACGCCGCCTATCGGCATTTCGCCGATCGTCAGGAGCTGATGACGTCGATTGCCGACCGCGCCCTCGCAACACTCGCCGATCTGATGCGCCAGCGGATCGCGACGGTCTCCGATGACGAGGCACCCGAGGAGGTCGCGCGCTCCCGATTCCGTGAGACCGCGCGAGCTTATGCCCTGTTCGCAATCGACGAACCGCATCTGTTCCAGGTCGCCTTTCACGCCGAGTTCTCCCGACCGGGCGTCAATCCCGACGTGTCGGCGCGCCGCGACGGCCCATACGCCATCCTGCACAGCGTCCTCGACGAGATGGTGACCGTGGGAGAGATCCCGCCCGAACGCCGCCCGGACTCCGAGATCGTCTGCTGGGCAGCGGTTCACGGATTCGCCGAGCTCTGCATCAAGGGACCTCTCGGACTGTTGCCCGAGGCCGAACGCGAGAACTACTTCGATCGGCTCATCGGCACGATCCTGCACGGACTCAAGGCGCCGCTCACCTGACACCGGCCGCCGATGGCGCTCATCGCGGATGACCCGTCATGAACTTCTGTGTCGCACGACGATTCGACTTCTTCCGGATTGCCCACCCGCGGCGTCGAGCTGACGTATGTTCACCTGAACCCAATGCCGAGGGAATCGGGTGTCTCCGCACGGGCGAGTCCGCAGTCGATGCACTGCTGCGGAACGATCGGACACTGCGGAAGAGGTACCGGATGTCAGCCAGGGGTCGCCGGAGCCGAACGACGCGCATGATCGCGGCCATCACCGTCAGCGGGCTGGCGGCCGTCGGAACCGCTTGCGCCCAGCCCACCGACGCGGGCACAGGGGAGTCGCTGCGGATCGTGCTGGGTTCGCCCCCGCCGGCGTCGCAGATACCGCTGGTGTACGGCGTCGGGGAGTACGGACGCGATTCCGGGCTGGACCTCAGCGTCGACGGGAACGTGACGATCACCGGCACTCACACCGACGCGGTGAAGACCTTGTCCGACGGCGATGCCGAGGTTCTCGCAACGTCGTTCTCGGCGATTCTCGATGCGCGGGAGCGGGGCGAGGATCTGAAGGTGTTCTGCCCATACGTCAGCATGGACGACTTCGTCCTGGCCGGCGCCAATGGCGTCGACACGGCCGGCCAGCTGTTCGAGCCATCGACCCGGGTGGGCGTCGACAGCCCGGGCGGCGCAGGGGCCATCGTTTTGAATGCGCTGTTGAGCGGCATCGGTGAGGCGCGTGACGTGCACGAGATCCCGAATCCGCGAATCATCGAAAACGCAACCGCCCGAACGGAAGCCTGGGCCACCGGACAGCTCGACGCCACCGTCATTCACGACACGCAGTTCGACGCCGCCCGATCGACGGTGGACCGACCGGTGTTGATCGCCACGCTCTACGAGAACGCCCCAGGTTTCCTCAAGGTGGCCCAGGCCGCCGAGGCGGGCTGGCTCGCACAGAACAGAGAACTGGCCGCGCGATACTGTGCCACCACGCTGCGGGCGATGACAACGCTGAAGAGCGACTTCGCACTGTTTCGAGCGGCGGTCGGCGAGTACGTCGACGAACCTCCGTCCGAACAATCGCTTCGAGAGCTCTACGACCTCATCCAGAAATATCCGTTCTGGACAGAGGATGGCGGGCTCTCCGACGACAGCGTGGGGTTCATGATCGACATCGCGACCGAGTCGGGCGTCCTGACCCAGCCGATGAACGCCGGCGATGTCGTCGACCGGGAGGCGCTACGTCGGGCGGTGGAGCTCGCGAACACGCCGTCGAGAGGGTAGCCCTACGGCTTCTCGGAGGGCACGTCATTGCGGTCCGAGTCGGGCCCGGGCGCTCGGCGTTCCTGCTCGACCAGTTCCTTGGTCTGCAGCAGACGTAGGGCCGTTACCAGCACGATGCCACCGATGATGTTGAACGCCACGGTGTACCAGAACCACGACAACCAACCGACGACGGTGACGCCGCCGCCGACCTGGATCGCACCGAAGATGAGCAGCGAGTCGAGGACGGAATGGAACAGCTGTAGACCCGCGAGCAGAAACGCCGTTCCGACAGTCGCCGCGATCTTGGCCGGGTCGGACGACGTGCCCTGCTGCATCCGGGTCAGCAGAGTCATGACGGCTCCACCGAGGACCGCCAGGCAGATGCTCTGCAACGACAACGGGGCGTCGACGAAGTGATGTGCCGACTCTGACAGCGTCTCGTTCCATTCCGGAAACGATCGCGTGATGAGCCACATGATGACCCAGCCGCCGAGGAGGTTGGCCAGCAGCGTACCGACCCAGAGCTTGATCAGCTGAAGGACAGATCCCTTACGCGCCACCACCGCGGCGATGGGCATCAGGAAGTCCTCGGTGAACAGCTCGCTGTGCGCGAGGTAGATCGCGATGAGTCCGATACTGAAGGCGAGGCCGCCCAAGAGGTGGCTGCCTGTCTCGTGGACGACGGCCAGCATCGCCATGACACCGAGTCCGACCTCCAGCCCGCCGAAGAAGCCGGTGATGAGCACTGTGCGCACCGCCCGGTACAGGCGTTCGGTGCCCTCGGTCACGACTTCGTCGAAACTCTCCTCGAGCTGCTGTTCGAGGGGGCCGTCCGCGCGACCGGCCGCGCGCCGATCGTCCTCGTGGTCGCGCTGGTTCGCGGTCATCGCGATTCCTCTCGGAACGCGGGGCAGGCGGCACGCGCCGCCCCTGGGCGGTCCCGCGCTGCTGCAGGTGCGACCCGAATGCTACGCGTCGTCGACGACCATGCAGGGGAACCGACCGGTGCGCAAACGGCGTGTTTCACCGGCGATCAGGGGCATGCGGCGCGAAGGGGCATCCGAACGGGTTGTGGCCCAGCGGTTTACGATCCGCGGACTGCTGCCGCGAGGAGCGTCAGGCCGGCTCCAGCGCCCGGTTCGCCTTCTCCAGAGCGGCGAGCGTCCGCAGGATCGAATCCCGCTTCGCGGTCAGGTCCGACACCTTGGCCTTGCCACTCAAGCCGGAGTCCTTCTGCGCGATCGTCAGGCGTTCCTCGATCTCGGCGAGCTGCGCCAGCAGGTTCTTGGCGCGGCTCATGAGTTCGGCGCGGTCCGGCCGGGTGACCCCGGACTTGTCGTTCTGGGTCTTGGGGGCCGGCGTCTTGCTGCTCGCCTTCGGCGCGGTGGTCGCGGTGCGGGTCGCAACGCGCTGTCCCGGCTTGGACTTGCTGCGCGTAGGCGTCTGCGAGCGGGTCTGGTTCAGCAGCACCCGGGCCTCGCGCGCGGCCACGCGGTGTTCGTGTTCCTCCTCGTCCTCGGAGGCGAGCGATCCACCCAAGGGCCGCAGACCGTACAGGCCGACGAACTCGCGGGCCGCAGCGATGGTCTGTTCTGCAGTGCGGCACCGCCCGCACCGCGGTTCGCCACGGAGTTCGGCGATGTCCTCGGTGGACGAGCACCACACGCAAACATGCGAAGTGAGGTCGGTCATGAAAGCATCGTCAGCAGCGGAATTCACGTGAGAAAAGACTACGGCACATGGCTTTTCGTTCTGCAGCGGGGTTGCACCCTCACTCCGACGGGTGGTCCGGAGGACGATCTTCCGAGGACGCCGCCGCCTCGATGACCTCCGCAAAGGGCGACGATGTCTTCGCCGCGACCCATGACAGTCGACGGCGGCGACTGTCATGGGTCGCCCAGACGGTATCTAGCCGTCCAGGATGCGCGCGTCACTGTCCGCGAGTTGGTCGCGTGAGGTGTCCTTGAGCGCGACTCCGGATCTCCCGAGTTTGCGGGCGCCGTCCACCAGGGCCGCGGTGATCGCGGCGGCGGTCGTGTAGTCGAGACCGTCGGGCGGGTGGATGTTGGAGATGCAGTTGCGATCAGCGTCATGGCGTCCCGCCTGCGGGAGATGGGTGAGGTAGATACCGAGACTGTCGGCGACCGAGAGCCCGGGGCGTTCGCCGATGATCATGATCATCGTCTGGGCACGGAGGGCTTCGCCGATGTGGTCGCCGAGTGCGACCCGGGCCTGGGTCGCGATCACCGGGGGAGCGAGCGAGTAGCGCTCGCCGAGGGTGTCGAGGAGCGCGTCGAGCAGTCCCCGTCCGTGGTCGGCGAGTGCGCGCGGTGAGAGTCCGTCGGCCAGCACGATGGCGAGGTCGGCGCCGGTGTCGGGCAGATGAGACAGGTCCGCGGGCTGCCGTCCGAGATCCGGTCGCCTCAGGTACTCGCCGCGGGAGTCGGCCCGGCTCTGCACATGCAGTGCTGGTTCCATGTCGAGTTCGCTGATCTGCCGGGTCAGGTCGTCGACGTCGAGAGGTTCGTGCACGGCGTCGCGCGCAGCGGAATGAGCAGCCTTGAACTCCAGCACTCGACGCGAGCGGAGTGAATTCCCGGCCCGGCCCAGGCCGATCCGCGCCTGCGTGGTCAGTCGTAGGTCGGCCCAATGGTCCTCGGCCGGTTGATCGGCGGCGTTCATCGGGCCACCGTCAGCGAACGCAAGGGAGAGTTGACCACGTCGACCGGCAGGATCCGCCCATCGGTGTCGGCCATCCCGAGCCCCGCCAGCCAGGTCTCGAATTCGGGAGCGGGTCGGAGGCCGAGTGCCTGACGCACGTAGAGCGCATCGTGGAAGGACAGACTTTGGTAGCCGAGCATGACGTCGTCGGCGCCG
>NZ_JSYC01000078.1:0-4110 GCF_054823965.1 Gordonia sp. GN26
GGCACGCTTCATCCGGATGCGCGCACGCGCCGTCTTCCACGGGATGCGGTGATAGGTGGCGCTGACGGCGAAGAGTCCGACGACGGTGATCGCGTACACCGCACACGTCAGCGCGGCGACGGCGCCGTCGAGGATGGCGGCGCCGATGACCAGCGCGATGCCGGCGACCGCTGCCACATAGGCGGAGTAGTGGTGGATCACGCCGCGCAGACGCGGGCGATCGGCCACGTCCGGGGGCGGGGTCGACAGTGTGTTCACAAAACCTACGGTACCGTAACTTACTCGTCTGTAGGGACCGTCGCGGAGGTCGGCAGGGTCATCCTGCTCGCACCCCGGCGCGTAAGGTGTCCCACGTGACACGAGGCCGCGAAGGATGAAGCTGCTGCCGGATCGGGTGCGCCGTCCAGCTCTCACCATCTACGAACGTCGACTCATCCAACTCCTCGACACCCAGCGCCTACCGCGGCACGTCGCGATCATCTGCGACGGCAATCGCCGCTGGGCGCGCGAGGCCGGATTCGACGACGTCAGTCACGGACACCGCGTGGGCGCCCAGCGCATCGCCGACATGCTCGGCTGGTGCGCGGGTCTGGGCATCGAGGCCGTCACCATCTACCTGCTCTCCACCGAGAACCTGAACCGCTCGTCCGACGAGCTCGACGCACTGCTCGAGATCGTGCCCGACATCGTCGACGAGATCTCCTCGCCCGACGGCGACTGGTGCATCCGCATCGTCGGCACCCTCGACGCGCTGCCCGAGGCCGTCGCCGGGCGACTCCGGGCCGCGGCCGACCGCACCTCCGAACGACACGGTATGAACGTCAACGTCGCCGTCGGGTACGGCGGTCGCCAGGAGATCGTCGACGCGGTGCGGGCCCTGCTCGACGAGAAGCGCGCCGCCGGCGCCACTCCCGAGGAGATGATCGAGGCGGTCACCGTCGAGGCGATCGACGCGAACCTCTACACCAAGGGCCAGCCGGACCCCGACCTCGTGATCCGGACCTCCGGAGAACAACGACTGTCGGGATTCCTGTTGTGGCAGAGCGCCTATTCGGAGATCTGGTTCACCGACGCGTACTGGCCGGAGTTCCGCCGGGTCGACTTCCTGCGCGCCCTACGGGACTACTCCGCCCGCAGCCGGCGATTCGGCAAGTAGGTCGCGGAGGGCCTGCAGGTCGGCGGTGAAGGTCGACGCCGCGGGCGTTCCGAAACCGACGACCAGGCCGCCGTGTGGCAGGGGATCGGCGTCCGGGTGACGGAACAACGACAATCCGACGAGCCCGATCCCGCGCCGAAATGCCTCGTGAACGAGTGCTCCCTCCTCGGCATGGTCGACGGGGATGACCGCATGCAGTCCGGCGGCGATGCCGGGTAGCGCGAAGCCGCATGCGGTGACGGCTTCGACGAGTGCGTCGCGGCGCTGCCGATACACCTGCCGACTGCGGCGGATGTGCCGGTCGTAGGCGCCGGAATCGATGAGATCGGCGAGGATCAGCTGATCGACGATGCTCGCGTCGCCTTCGCGTACTCCCTTGGCGCCCACCACGACATCCACCAGCTGAGGTGGCAGCGCAAGCCACCCGGCGCGCACGGCGGGGGAGAGGCTCTTGGACATCGACCCGGCGTGGACCACCACATCCGGGCCGAGTGCTTGCAGTGCACCGACCGGGTCGCGGTCGTACCGGAACTCGCCGTCGTAGTCGTCCTCGACGATGATCGCGCCGGTGCGCCGGGCCCACTCGATGACCTGCATGCGCCGCGCAGGCGACAGCGCGACCCCGGTCGGGAACTGGTGGCTCGGCGACAGCAGGACCGCCGAGGCGCCGCTGCGTTCGAGGTCGTCGATCACCATCCCCTCGTCGTCGACGGGGATCGGGATCACCCGGGTGCTGCCGCGTTCGACGGCTCGCCAGTGGAAGGGCAGGCCGTGGCTCTCGACCGCCAGAGTGTCGCCGATGACGTTGCGCGACAGCAACTCCAGCGCGGACTGTACCGCGGTCCCGAGGATCACCCGGTCGGCGTTTGTGCGGACGCCGCGGGTCCGGCCCAGGTATGCGCTCAGGGCGTGCCGGAGTTCCGGGCGACCCTGCGGGTGCGCGGGTGCGAACGCATCGTCGCCGACGTCGGTGAGAACGCGACGGGTGGCGCGGATCCAGTCCGTCCGCGGGAACATGCCCGCACACGGCTGCCCGAGCGAGAAGTCGTGCGGTAAGCGGAAAGTCGGGTGCGCCTGCGGGCGTTCATCGTCCCGTCCGGCGGCGTCGGGGTGTGCCGCGCCCTCGGCCACGCGTGTGGCCGAACCCTGCCGCGCGGTCAGCCACCCCTCGGCGATCAGTTCCTGATAGACCGCCGACACCGTGCCGCGGGCGAGGCCGAGGTCGGCGGCGAGCGAACGGTACGGCGGTAGGGCGGTGCCTGCAGGGAGGCGTCCGTCGAGGATCGCCGACCGCAGCGCCTCGGTGAGCGTTCGACGCAGCGTCGCACCGCGCCCGCGTGCACTCGCCCCGGGGTCCGGCTGCAGGTCGAGGAACAGATCGGCGCCGAGGCGAGCAGCCACCTCCGCCCACGGGTCGGAACGGTCGGAGCCTTGATTGACTCTGTTTTCTTCCATCGGATTGGACCACTTTCTTGTGCTAATCCCGCATTAGCCTAGGTCCAGAAGACACCAGCAGACACAACAACCGACGAAGTCGGCAAGGAGGGCGAGATGAAGATCGTGGTGATCGGAGCGAGCGGGGTACTGGGCAGCCGGGTGGCGGATCTGCTCGCCGAGCGCGGCAACGAGGTGGTGCGGGCGAATCGGGCGGCCGGGGTCGACGCCTATACCGGCGAGGGGCTGGCCGGGGCGATGGCCGGGGCCGACGTCGTGGTCGACTGCCTCAGTGTCGAGACGCTGAGCGCGAAGAAGGCGATCGACTTCTTCCGGACGACGGCGCACAACATCGGGCGGGCGGCGACCGCGGCCGCCGTCGGGCACGTTGTCTGCGTGTCGATCGTCAACGCGGACGATCCGGCAGTGAACGCGAAATTCGGTTATTACCAGGGTAAAGCGGCTCAGGAGACCGCCTATCGCGACGTCGTCGACCCGGCCACACTGACCATCCTGGCGTCGGTGCAGTGGTTCGAACTCGCCGAACAGATGATGGGACGGATGGCCGTCGGTCCCGTCGCGATCGTGCCGAAGATGCGGTGCCGCCCGGCGGCCGCGGAGGACGTGGCGAAGGTGGTCGCGGACACGGCCACCACTGCGCCCGCACCGGTCGAGGCGGGCGGGTTCCGCAAGATCGAGGTCGCGGGACCGGCCGAGATGGATCTCGTCGACGTGGCGAAAGCCGTTGCGGCGCGGCGTCGATCGCCGCGCTGGATCCTCGGGGCGCCCGTCGGTGGACCGGCGATCCGCGGCGGGGGCCTGGTGCCCGCGAACCCGGACGTCGTCACCCCGACCACCGTCGAGCAGTGGTTGGCGCGCCATGCCGACGCTCCCGCAGGAAGTGCGCGATGAGTGTTCGGACGCGCCCGTCGACGCGCATGTGGATTCCGCAGGACAATCCGGCGGTCTACAAGGCCCTCGTCGCCTTGCAGCGGGCGTCGTCGGCGGGTGTCGACGCCGAGATCGGCGAGCTGATCTCGATGAGGGTGTCTCAGCTCAACGGCTGCGCGTACTGCCTGCACATGCATGCCGGCGATGCGCTGGCCGCACAGATCGACCCGCGCAAACTGCTGATGCTCACGGCCTGGCGCGAGGCCGGAACCGTGTTCGACGCCCGGGAGCGCGCCGTCCTCGCGCTCGCCGAACAACTGACGCGGCTCGGCGAGGGCGGGGTCACCGATGACGTGTTCAACGACGTGCGAGCACATTTCGATGCCGTCGAGACGGGGCAGCTCGTGGCCGCGATCGCGATGATCAACACCTGGAACCGGATCGCAATCGCCGGCGGCTACCCGGCCGGTCTCGACGAACGCCGGGCGTCGCCGGCGTTCGGCTGACCGCTGGTTGTTCCCTCCCGCGGGACTGTTTCCTTCCCGCGAGCGCTACCCGGTAAGCGGGAAGGAATCGGTCACGCGGGAAACATCTATTTCCGCCCGGATCCCGACTGCCGAACCTCAACT
>NZ_JSYC01000079.1:0-5405 GCF_054823965.1 Gordonia sp. GN26
AGGAGCGATAGCGACGAGCCACGAAGGGCCGGCGACCTCCCTCGTATCCCGGCCCCTCGCGCCGACACACACCGAAAGAGACAACACCATGACCGAGAACCTCAGCGTCGAGCAGCGCGGCCTCCGTGAATCCGCCACCTACGACCGCACCACCATCGCCGCCATCCAGCGGGCGGCCGAGACCGGTATCTACGACATCCGCGGCTGGGGTGCCAAGCGCAAGCTCCCCCACTTCGACGACCTGCTCTTCCTCGGCGCCTCGATGTCGCGTTACCCGCTCGAGGGTTACCGCGAACGCTGCGACACCGATGTCGTCCTGGGTGGCCGCAACGCGAAGTATCCGCTGCATCTGTCGACCCCGGTCACGATCGCCGGTATGAGTTTCGGCGCGCTGTCGGCCGGCGCCAAGGAGGCCCTGGGCCGCGGGGCGTCGGAGGTCGGTACCTCGACCACCACCGGTGACGGCGGCATGACCCCCGAGGAGCGCGGTCAGTCCAAGCACCTCGTCTACCAGTACCTGCCCTCGCGTTACGGCATGAATCCCGACGACCTGCGCAAGGCCGACGCCATCGAGGTCGTCCTCGGTCAGGGCGCCAAGCCGGGTGGCGGCGGAATGCTGCTGGGGCAGAAGATCTCCGAGCGCGTGGCGGGCATGCGCACCCTCCCGCAGGGCATCGACCAGCGCAGCGCCTGCCGGCACCCGGACTGGACCGGTCCCGACGACCTCGCCATCAAGATCAACGAGTTGCGCGAGATCACCGACTGGGAGAAGCCGATCTACGTCAAGGTCGGTGCCAGCCGCACCTACTACGACGTGAAGCTGGCGGTTCATTCCGGCGCGGACGTGGTCGTGGTCGACGGCATGCAGGGCGGCACCGCCGCGACGCAGGAAGTCTTCATCGAGCATGTCGGCATCCCGACGTTGGCCGCCATCCCGCAGGCCGTCCAGGCACTGCAGGAACTGGGCGTCCATCGCGAGGTGCAGCTGATCGTGTCCGGCGGTATCCGGAACGGTGCCGATGTAGCCAAGGCGATGGCCCTCGGCGCCGACGCGGTGGCCATCGGCACCGCCGCCCTGATCGCGTTGGGTGACAACGATCCTCGTTACGCCAAGGAGTACGAGGCGTTGGGTTCGGCGGCCGGTTACTACGACGACTTCCAGGACGGTCGAGACCCGGCCGGCATCAGCACCCAGGATCCGGAACTCGCCGCGCGCTTCGACCCGGTCCTCGGGGGCAAGCGTCTCGCCAACTTCCTGCGCGTGATGACGATGGAGGCCCAGACCATCGCGCGTGCCTGCGGCAAGGCCCACCTCCAGCACCTCGAGCCCGAGGACCTCGTCGCCATCACCATCGAGGCCGCGGCGATGGCACGGGTGCCGATGGCCGGAACCAACTGGATTCCGGGGAGCGGGCTGTGAGCGAACAGAACACGACCGCATCGGTTGTCATCGTCGGCGGCGGACTCGAAGGTGCTGCCACCGCATGGGCCCTCGGTCAGCGCGGCATCACCGATGTGGTGGTCTGCGAACGTGACACCGTGGGCGGCGGGATGACCGGCAAGTCGTCGGGCATCGTCCGCTGCCACTACGGGGTCAGTTCGCTCGCCGCGATGGCGGCGGTGGGCCTCGAGGTCTTCGAGAAGGCCGAGGAGATCTTCGGCACCGACATCGGCTTCCGACAGACCGGTTATGTCGTCGGCGTCGGCGAGGCGAACGTGGAGAATCTGCGGAAAAGTCTTGCGGCGCAGCGGGAGGTCGGCGTCCAGACCGAGGAGATCGACGCCGTCGAGGTCGCGAAGATGTGGCCGGCAGCCGATCTCGGGCCGTTCGCGGCCTTCGGCTGGGAGGAGCGTGGCGGTTACGGCGATGCCTACCAGACCGCCCAGGCCTTCGCCGCCGCCGCGCGGGCCACCGGTATCAAGATCCGTCAGGGCACGACGGTCACCGAACTGATCGTGGACGGGGACCGGGTCACCGGCGTCCGCCTGGCCGACGGCTCGACGATCTCCGCCGACACCGTCGTCGTGGCGACCGGCGTGTGGTCCAAGCCCTTCCTGGCGCCGCACGGCATCGACGTGCCGATCTCGGTCCATCGCGAACAGATCGTGATGATCCATCCGGGCGAGGATCTCGGCGCGGTGCCGGTGTTCTCCGACCTCGTCTCCCTGCAGTACGTCCGGCCGGATGTCCGCGGCGAGATCCTGTTCGGCAACAGCGATCTCAAGGAACTGCAGATCGCCGACCCGGACAACTACAGCAACCGCGTCGACAGCGACTTCGTCGACCTCACCGTGGACAAGGTGGGTACCCGATTCCCCGGGTTCACCGAGCCTGCGATCACCAGCAGCTACGCCGGTTGCTACGACGTGACGCCGGACTGGAATCCGATCATCTCGCGCGGGCCACTCGACGGGTTGGTGCTGGCGGTCGGGTTCAGCGGTCACGGCTTCAAGATCTCGCCGGCAGTCGGCAGGCTCGTCGCCGACCTCGTCGTCGACGGACACAGTTCGGACCCGCGAATCCCGGAGTCCGACTTCCGCTTCACCCGGTTCGCCGAGGGCGACCCCCTGAAGACGAGGTTCCCGTACGTGGGAGCAGGGGAGATGCGCTGAGCGTCGCCGAGCGGTGTGCACGGGGGTGAACCGACGAGAGGACGCGACACCATGTGTCAACTGACAGTGAACGACCTCGCTCACTATGCTGGCGAGGTGACCGACGACCCATTGATCCGGAACCAATCTGGCATCGCACGGGAGCGCCCCGTCGACCAGTCGGTCGAGGAACTCGAGCTCGAGACGGCGATCGCGCACAACGTGCGGCGGCTGCGTCGTCAGCAGGGACTGTCGGTGGGTGACATGGCGACCCGCGTCGGCATCTCCAAGGCGATGCTGTCGAAGATCGAGAACGCACAGACCTCGTGCAGCCTCAGCACCCTCGCCCGTCTGGCCAACGGCTTCGACGTCTCGGTGACGTCGTTGTTCCGCGGCGCGGAGATGGAGCGGTCGGCCGTCTTCGTCAAGGCGGGGGAGGGCAACGAGATCATCCGTGAGGGTTCACGCGAGGGGCACGAGTACGAGTTGCTCGGATCGCTTCGCGGAGAACACAAACGACTCGAATGCCTGCTCGTGACCCTGACGGAGAAGTCGGTGACCCAGCCGCTGTTCCAGCACGCCGGTACCGAATTCCTGTATGTCCTCGAGGGCGTGATGGACTACGCGCACAGCCGGTCGGTGTACCGGATGCATCCCGGTGACGCCCTCCAGCTCGACGGCGAAGGAGCGCACGGGCCGGTCGAACTCGTCGAACTGCCCGTGCGCTTCCTGTCGGTCATCGCCTTCCCCGACTCCGCGGTCTGAAGCCCAAGCCCCTGCTCCTCGAGTAGCCCGAGCTTGCGGCGGGCGTACACCCTGTTCCTTGAGTAGCCCGGAGCTTGCGAAGGGCGTATCGAAAGGACTCGTGCCCGGCCTCAGAACTCCTCGGCTCCGATGAGCGCGGCGTCGGGAGAGACCTTGTGCTTGTTGGTCTTGACCAGCGCCACGGCACCGAGTGCGACCGCGCAGTAGCCGACGGCGAACCACCACGGGGCGACGTCGCCGAACCACTCGGCGAGGTAGGAGACCAGGACCGCGGCAACCGCCGCACCCGCCCAGCGCAGGAAGCTGAAGCCGGCGCTGGACACCGAGCGCGGGGTGTCGTTGCCGCCCGACGCCATGGCGAGGTCGGTGAACAGGGTGTTGAGGATGCCCGACGGGAGACCGGACAGGACGACTGCGAGACCGATGAGCCAGACCTGGTCGGACAGCGTTCCGACGGCGGCGAGGGCCATGACGATGCCGTAGCCGGTGATCGCGACGAGCACACCACCCTTCTCGCCGACGACCCGGGCGAGCGGCGTCGCGACGAACACACCGGCGATGGCGGTCAGCAGGCCCCAGCCGAAGAAGACCAGGCCGGCGTGAATGGGCCGGAGTCCCATGGCGATCGGTGCCCAGGCGATGACGGTGAACAGGGCGCCGGTGTAGAAGGCCGAACCGATGCCGGCGATGGTGAGAGTGCGATTACGCAGGGCCTTGAGCGGATCGATGACGCTGACCCGGGCACGCGCGGACCGCGGGCCGTCGGCGGGGAGCATGATCGCGCACAGCACGGCGCCGATGAGCATGAGCAGTGCGGTGCCGCCGAACGGGGCACGCCAGCTCCATTCGCCGAGCGTCGCGCCCAGCAGCGGACCGACGGCGAGGCCGATGCCCAGGGCCGCCTCGTACATCATGATCGCGCCCTGCCTGCTGCCCTTGGCGGAGGAGACGATGAAGGCCAACGCGGTGGCCAGGAAGAAGGCGTTACCGAGGCCCCAGAGCACGCGGAAGGCGATCAGCTGATCGATGTTGCTTGCGAACACCGAGATCCCGGCGGCGACGACGATCATCACCAGGCCGACGGTCAGGGTTCGCTTGGGGCCGAAACGGTAAGCGGCCCAACCGGTCAGGAGCATGGCCACACACTGCACGCCGACGTACACACCGAACAGCAGGGTGAGCTTGTTCGGCGGGGCGTTGAGCGCCTGGGCGATGCTGTGCAGGATCGGGTCGACGAGACCGATGCCCATGAAGGCGATCGTGGCCGCGAACGCGGTGATCCACACGGCACGGGGCTGCATGCGGAACATGGCGAGGAGCGAGGTGTTCTCCGCGTCGGTGTGTGGCGGGTTCGACGCGCCGGTGGCGGCCTTGTCTTCGGTGACGGTCATGTGGGTCCTCTGAACGGGGGCTGGTTGTCGGAGACGGGGGACGTGGATCGGGCGAGGGGTCAGTTCTCGGCCGTCTTGGCATCCACCGCCGCTGAGGTCTGTGCGGGGTGATGATCGAGCTCGTCGCGGAGCGCTTGCAGTGCCGGAGCGGCCGCGGCAAGAGCTTCGAGATGTTCGGGGCTCAGGTTGGCCAGGGCGTCGGTGAGGGCGACGTCGCGGCCGAGGCGGATCCGTTCGACCAGTTCCCGACCGTGGTCGGTGAGATCGACGAGTACGGCTCGACGATCGGCCGGGTCGGGTCGGCGTTCCACCAGTTCGTGCTTGGTGAGTCCGTCGATCACCGACGTCGCGGTGGGCATCCGGATCGACTCGCGTTCGGCGAGCTCACCCATGCGCATCGGGCCATGGTCGGCCAGGACATTGATCGCCGATGTCTGGGCGGCGGTCAGTTCGACGACCGGTGTGCGTCGTCGAAGCGACAGGTAGAGCCGCGTGATGCTCGGCCGGAGGGCCGAGGCGAGTTGAGCGGCATCTGGGACAGTCACATTTAGAGACTCTAATACTTAGACTCTCGAAGTAATACCTCGTGACGCTGTGAGATCGACGACACGGGCGTCGACGCTGGTCGAGTAGGCGAGGAGCCTGCGGGTGCCCCGA
>NZ_JSYC01000080.1:0-5428 GCF_054823965.1 Gordonia sp. GN26
CAAAGGTCGACGGCACGCATGCTCCGGGCCGGGCCTCAGGGAGCAAAGGGCGCAAGTCATCGACGCCGACGCCATGAGAAGGCAGACTGGTCGCCATGGCCTTCCCTCTTCGTATCGGTGTCCAGATCCAGCCCCAGCACGCTCCTGAGTACGGCCTGATCCGGGATGCGGTCCGCCGCGCCGAGGATGCGGGCGTCGACGTCGCCTTCAACTGGGATCACTTCTATCCCCTCTACGGCGCTGAAGAGGGCGAGCACTTCGAGTGCTGGACGATGCTCGGTGCGTGGGCGGAACAGACCTCGCGGGTGGAGATCGGCGCGCTCGTGACCTGCAACTCCTACCGCAATCCGGAGTTGCTCGCCGACATGGCCCGCACCGTCGACCACATCAGCGGCGGACGCCTGATCCTCGGTGTCGGCGCGGGCTGGTTCCAGAAGGACTACGACGAGTACGGCTACGAGTTCGGCACCGTCGGTTCACGCCTCAACGACTTCGGCGCGGCGCTGCCGCGCATCAAGTCGCGTCTGGGCAAGCTGAACCCGGCGCCCACCCGCGACATCCCGATCCTCGTCGGCGGAAGCGGCGAGAAGAAGACGCTGCGCTACATCGCCGAACACGCCGACGCCTGGCACGGCTTCAACGATGTCGAGCAGTACCGCCACAAGTCGAAGGTGCTCGCCGAGCACTGCGCGGCGGTGGGACGCGACCCGGAGACCATCGAACGGTCGTCGGCGGTGCAGTTCGACGGCGACGTCGACGCGCTGCTCCGCGGTGCCGACGCACTGGCCGACGAGGGCATCAGTCTGCTCACCGTCGGCGTGACGGGCCCCGACTACGACCTCACCGCCGTCGAGGCCCTGTGCCGGTGGCGCGACGCTCGACGCTGAGCACGTGCCGGTACCCATCGAGGTCAAGGACGGACATACACTCACCCGAATGCGGCCGCTGGTTAAATTTGTGATCATGCATCGGGAACCTGCGATTCGTGGTGGGTGGGGGCACGTCGTGACACGTCGCATCTCCGCAGCTCTCGGCGCAGTCGGTCTCGCGCTCGGGATGACGCTGCTGCTGGCGGGTGTCGGAGCCGGCCCGGCCGCCGCCGAACCGCCCGCCCGCCTACCCACCTACGTCGTCGACTCGGCCGAGGTGATCACACCGGAGCAGCGGACCGAGCTCGAGAATGCCGCCGACGACCTGTACAACAAGCACGACATCCAGATGTGGATCGTGTACGTCCGCAGTTTTGACGGCCTCACCAGCGAACAGTGGGCCGACCAGACCGCCATCGCCAGTGAACTCGGCGACCACGACGCCCTGCTGGCGGTCGCGACCGAGGACCGCTCCTACCGGATGTTCGCCCCTGACGACATCGGCGGGCTCGACCAGTCGACCCTCGATGACGTTGCCACCAACGACGTCGTACCGCAGCTTCGCGAAGGCAACTGGGCGCAGGCCGGCCTGGGTGCGATCAACGGGCTCTCGAATGCCCTCGACCCCAGCTACACCGGGGTCATCACCGCCGGTGTCGTCGGCGGAGCGGTCGTCGTCGGCGGTGGCGGTGCGTATCTGTACTCGCGGCGACGCAAGCAGCGTCGGATCGACAGCAGCCTGGAAGCGCTTCGCGAACAGGAACTGACCGTCGACCAACTCGAGGAACAGCCGCTCGACGTGCTCGATCCGTGGTCTCGCGAGGTCCTCACCGATCTCGACAACGCCATCCGCACCAGTGAAGAGGAACTGCGGCTGGCCGTCGACGAGTTCGGCCCTGCCGAGACCGCACCGTTCACGAAGGCTCTCGAACGGGCGAAACGCGATCTCGCGCAGTCGTTCACCATCCGTCAGCGACTCGACGACGACGTCCCGGAGACCGACGACGAACGCCGCCGGATGCTCGTCGAGATCATCACCTCGTGCACCGAGGCCGACGCCGCCCTCGACGACCAGGTCGATGCCTTCGATGCGATGCGCAACCTGCTGATCAACGCCGACGCCCGCTTCGACGCCATCACCCAGCAGCTGATCGGGTTGCGGGCACGTCTCGAACCGGCGTCGCAGCAGCTCGCCGATCTGGCCGAGAAGCACGGCGAGCAGACACTCGCCTCGATCCTGTCGAACGTCGAACTGGCCCGACAGCAGATCGATTTCGCCGAGGCGACCGCAGATCAGGGTCGTGCGGCGAGTGCGGCACCGGTCGGGCAGCAGGGTCCCGCGGTCGCGGCCATCCGTTCGGCCGAGGGATCCATCGAGCAGGCCACCGTGCTCCTCGACGCCATCGATCACGCCGACGCCAACATCGCGGCCGCACAGTCCCGGATGCCTGCGCTGATCGAGGAGGTGGAGGGCGAACTCGCCGAGGCCGCCTCGCTGACCGCCGACGGCGGACCCGCGCTGGCGACTGCCGCCGCGGCCGCGCGAACCGCTCTCGACGCGGCCCGCACCGGCTTCGACGCCGATCCCCTGGGTACGTTCACCGCACTGGTCGACGCAGACGCCGATCTCGATGACGCGCTCGACGCCGCACGGGACTCCGCGGCCGAACGCACTCGTCGCGCACAGGTGTTGACCGCCGCCCTCGAATCGGCAACCGCGAAGGTGACCGCGGCGTCGGACTTCATCGGCACCCGACGCGGCGCCGTCCAATCCACCGCCCGGACCCGTCTGGCCGAGGCCCAGCGGCTTCTCCGGTCCGCGCAGGAGGCCGCCGGAACCGACCCGGTCGCGGCGACTTCCGCCGCACGCCAGTCCGGTGCTCTCGCCGACCAGGCGCTGATGGCCGCCCAGGGCGATGTCGTGAGCTGGCAGCAGTCGCAGCAGCCGCGTTCGAGCGGGTCGTCCACCGCGGGTGCGGTTCTCGGCGGCATCCTGGTCGACAGCTTCCTGCGCGGCACCATCAGCGGCGGCCGCGGAGGCGGATACCGGGGCGGTTACCCCGGCGGCTTCGGGGGCGGGTTCAGCAGTGGCGGACGCAGTCCCGGCTCATTCGGCGGCTCCGGGTCGTCGGGACGGATCGGTACCGGCGGACGGTTCTGAACCGCTCCGCCGACCGAGACACCCATTCCTCCCCGAGAAGGTTCGAGCCCAAGACACCGTCGCCCACCCAACTACCGGTCGACGTCAACCCCGACCGGCAGACTTCGATCGACGTCTGCCGGTCGAGTTGAGGTTCGGCAGTCGGAATCCGGGCGCTTCTCAGGGCGCGGATGGGGCCGGCTTCGCTCGCACCTCAGGGAGCAGAGGAGCCACCGCGCGTTCGGTTTCCGTTCACCTCTGAGCACCCGGTGGTTGGTTTCGCTCTCCTAGCGTCCTGCGGGTGCGAATCCAGTTGCCGCTGTTCACCTCCGCCGGCCGCGATGCAGGCCGATCGTCCCGTGCCCACGTGACCTGCCGCTACAAGTGCGGCGACGCCTGCCGGTCCGACCCCGGGAACTCCAGCGACAACGCATACTTCCGCGACATCGTGCGTACCGCGGTCTCGCGTCGAAGCGTCCTCAAGACCTCTGCGGGTACCGCGGTCGCGGTCGGTGCGGCGTCCGTGCTCGCGGCCTGCGGCGACAGCGGTTCGGGGGCCGGGCCGCGGCCGAGCACGGGAGCTACCGGAGATGCGTTGCCGGGCATGAAGTTCACCGCCGTCCCCGCCAACACCGAGGATGCGGTGGTGATCCCGGACGGTTACCGCCAAGAAGTCGTGATCCGCTGGGGCGATCCCGTCCTGCCCGGCGCCCCGGACTTCGACTTCGCCGCGCAGACCCCCGAAGCGCAGGCCGCACAGTTCGGCTTCAACAACGACTTCGCCGGACTCATCCCCGTCGACGGCGTCCCCGGACACTTCTACCTCGTCGCCAACCTCGAGTACCCCACCGAGCCGTTCATGTTCACCGGTTACCGGGAGGGCGCACCGACCGAGCAGCAGACGCGGATCGCGATGGCCGCGGTCGGTATCGCCGTCGTCGAAGTGGTCGCCAAGCGCGGCACCGGCGCCCTGGAACCTGTTGTGGGACCGCGCAATCAGCGGCTCACCGCGTCGAGCCCGTTCCGGTTGACCGGCCCGGCCGCCGGCAGCGAGTTCGTCCGGACTGCAGCGGATCCGGCCGGCACCACGATCCTGGGCACCTTCGCCAACTGCTCCGGCGGCCTCACGCCGTGGGGCACGATGCTCTCCGGTGAGGAGAACTTCAACAACTACTTCACCAACGCGAGCAAGGTCACCGACCCGAAGGCGGCCGAACGCCTCGACCGCTACTCCTTCGCCGACGATGACGACGAGCACCAGTGGGGTCGGTACGACAAGCGTTTCGATCTCGCCGTCGAACCCAACGAGGCCAACCGGTTCGGGTACATCGTCGAAGTCGATCCGCACGACCCGAAAACAGTTCCCGTCAAACACAGTTCGCTGGGTCGGTGCAAGCACGAATCGGCCAACATCCACGTCGTGAAGAACGGTCCGGATCAGGGCACCGTCGTCGCCTACAGCGGCGACGACGAGAAGTTCGAGTACATCTACAAGTTCGTCTCGTCCCGCAAGATCAAGAGCGGACTCTCGAAGACCGCACGCGAGCACAACCTTCGCATCCTCGATGAGGGCACCCTCTACGTGGCGACCTTCACCGGGGACGCCCCGGACGGCTCCGGCAAACCACCTGCGTCGGGCAAGTTCGCCGGAAAGGGTTCATGGAAGCCGCTGCTCACCAGCAACGCCGACGGATCGGCGCGCTCGCATGTGCCCGGGATGTCGCCGGCAGAGGTCGCGGTGTTCACGCGACAGGCCGCCGACGCCGTCGGCGCCACCAAGATGGACCGACCCGAGGACATCGAGCCGAGCCCCACGACCGGCAAGGTGTACTGCGCCCTCACCAACAACAGCGACCGCGGCACCGACGGCAAGGCGCCCGTCGACGCGGCCAATCCGCGCAACGAGAACAAGAACGGACAGATCCTCGAGATCGCCGACGATCATGCCGGCACCGAGTTCACCTGGGAGCTGCTGCTGGTGTGCGGTGACCCGGCCGCCGCCGACACCTACTACGGCGGCTTCGACAAGACGCAGGTCAGCCCCATCTCCTGCCCGGACAACCTGGCCTTCGACCCCCACGGCAACCTGTGGATCTCCACCGACGGCAACGCCCTCGGTTCCAACGACGGATTGTTCGCCGTCGCACTCGACGGGGACCGCCGTGGTGAGACCAAACAGTTCCTCACCGTCCCGATCGGTGCCGAGACCTGCGGGCCGGTCATCGACAGTGACCGCATCCTCGTCGCCGTGCAGCACCCCGGTGAGCTCGACGACCACTCGGCCGACAACCCCGCATCCCACTGGCCCGACGGTGGCAACTCCCAGCCCCGGCCCGCAGTGGTGGCGGTCTGGCGCGACGGCGGGACCCCGATCGGCGTGTAGTGGGGCGGTTTCGATACGGCTCGTCGCAGGCTCCTC
>NZ_JSYC01000010.1:0-82146 GCF_054823965.1 Gordonia sp. GN26
GGCGTTGGACACGTCACCGGTGCCGGCCTCACCCTTGGAACGGATCATCGCCGCACCCTCGGTGATACGACGCAGCGCCTCACCCAGGTTGGTCGCACCACAGACGAAGGGAACGGTGAACGCCCACTTGTCGATGTGGTTGGAGTAGTCGGCCGGGGTCAGGACCTCGGACTCGTCGACGTAGTCCACGCCCAGGCTCTGCAGGATCTGCGCCTCGACGAAATGGCCGATACGCGCCTTGGCCATCACCGGGATCGACACCGCGGAGATGATGCCGTCGATCATGTCCGGGTCGCTCATCCGCGAGACGCCGCCCTGGGCGCGGATGTCGGCGGGCACGCGCTCGAGAGCCATCACGGCCACCGCGCCGGCGTCCTCGGCGATCTTCGCCTGCTCGGGGGTGACCACGTCCATGATCACGCCGCCCTTGAGCATCTCGGCCATCCCCCGCTTGACCCGGGCAGTGCCCTGGCCGGCCTCTGCGGCACCTCGCCCGTAATCCGTTGTCGCGTCGGCACTCACCGCCGCACCTCACCTTCGTGTCACGCCGCACTTGCGGTCCATACCGTTACGATTGATAATATGTATCATGATTCAAGTCGAGTTGCGTAGCGACGTCGATGCGAACCTGCCCAGATGAGGGCTTCCATCCGCGAGTGAAATGCACTGCGCGAGGCAGTGCTGAGGAGGAGTGGTTGATGTCGATCAACACCAGCCTGGCGAACATGAGTTCCGATCTCTACATCGATGGGAAGTGGGTCGAGGGCGCTGCGGGAACCATCGACAACATCGACCCGGGCAACGGCAAGCCGGTCGGAACGGTGTCGCTGGCCACGGCCGAACAGGTCTCCGAGGCCATTGACGCTGCGCGCGAGGCGTTCCCGGCCTGGTCGGCGATGTTGGCATCCGAGCGCGGTGCGATCATTCGTCGTGCCGCGCAGCTGCTGTCGGAACGGATGGAGGAAGCGGCTGCCACGATGCTGCTCGAGACCGGGAAGACCGAGGCCGACGCTCGCGGTGAGATCGCCCGGTCTGCGTTCAATCTGCGATGGAACGGCGAAGAGGCCGAACGCATCACGACCACCATCTACCCCGGGCTGGCACCCGGGTCGCGACGTTTCTCCGTCCCCACCCCATTGGGTGCCGTCGCGTTGATCAGCGCGTGGAACTTCCCCGCTGTCCTCACGACACGCAAACTCGGAGCCGCACTCGCTGCCGGATGCACCGTGGTGTTCAAGGCATCCGAACTCGCACCCGCCACCGCCCGGCTGATCGTCGAGCTGTTCATCGAGGCCGGCCTACCCGACGGAGTGGTGAACCTGATCTTCGGTGACCCGCCCATGGTGTCGCGGCGTCTGACCGGTTCCGACGACATCAAGGTGTTGTCCTTCACAGGATCCACCCCGGTCGGGAAGCTCCTGGCCGCTCAGGCCGCCCCGAAGCTCATCCGCACCGTGATGGAGCTCGGCGGGCATGCCCCGGTGCTGGTGATGGAGGACGCCGACGTCGACTTCGTCGTCAACACCGTCTCCGTGGCGAAGTTCGGCTCTGCTGGTCAATCATGCGTCGCGCCTTCCCGTTTCTTTGTCCACGAATCCCACTACACCGAGTTCGTCGAGAAGATGACCGCGAAGGCGGAGTCACTCGTGATCGGCCACGGCACCGAACCGGGTGTGACAATGGGTGCACTCGCGACACAGGCGCGCGTCGATGCACTCGTGGCGCTGGCCGACGACGCACGGGCCAAGGGCGGACGCATCACCACCGGTGGCCGCCAAGCCGACCGGGACGGCTTCTTCTTCGAACCCACCGTCATCGCCGACCTGCCACTCGACTCCGGTGCCGAGATCCTCACCGAGGAACCCTTCGGCCCCATAACCCCCGTCTTCTCGTTCAGCTCCGTCGAGGAGGCCATCGAAGCCGCGAACTCCGCGCCCTACGCGTTCGCCGCCTACCTGTTCACCGACTCCACGGCATACCGCAACACCGTGCTGGCGGAGATCAATGCCACCAATATCGGCGTCAACCAACTCGCCTACGCGATGCCCGACGTACCCATGAGCGGCATGGGCAACTCCGGCTACGGCTACGAGGGCGGAACCGAGGGCATTCTCGCCTTCACCCAGCTCCGGCTCGTCTCGGAGACACCGGCTCCGTAGTCCACAGCGACCAGGACTGTCCTTCCGGACACCGAATATCCACGCCCTCAAGCACATCCACGGCCCATGGCCCACAACACTAGGAGAGACATGAGTGCCGACCAGGTTGCACCACGCCTGCCGCTCAGCGGCGTTCGTATCCTGTCGCTGGAACAGTACGGTGCAGGTCCGTTCGGGACCTCGCACCTCGCCGACCTCGGCGCCGAGGTGATCAAGATCGAGGATCCGCTGACCGGAGGTGACGTCGGCAGGTACGTGCCGCCGTTCTTCGAAGAAGAGGACTCACTCTTCTTCGAAGGACTCAACCGGGGAAAGAAGTCGATCTCGCTCGACATGTCCTCACCGGCCGGCCGTGGGGTGTTCGAAGACCTTGTGAAGGTCAGTCATGCCGTCTATTCCAACCTGCGCGGCGACGTGCCCGCCAAGCTCAAGATCACCTACGCCGACCTGGCCCATCTCAATCCGGCGATTGTCTGCTGTTCGCTGAGTGGATTCGGCATGACCGGTCCGCGAAGCAAGGAACCGGGTTACGACTACATGATCCAAGGGCTCACCGGCTGGATGGACGTGACCGGTGAACCCGATGGACCGCCCACGAAATCCGGTCTCTCGGTGGTCGATTGGTCGACGGGTTTCGTGGCGGCGCTCGCGCTGCTGGCCGGCCTTCGCGCCGCGGAGCGCGACGGCGTCGGGATGGACTGCGATGTGAGCCTGTATGACACTGCGGTGAGCATGTTGAGTTATCCCGGTGTTTGGCACCTCAACACCGGATACATGCCTGCGCGGACCCATCATTCGGCCCATCCCTCGATCATCCCGTTCCAGGCGTTCGAGGCCTCTGACGGTTGGTTCGTGATCGCCGCTCCCAAAGAGAAGTTCTGGCAACGAGTCACCAGTGTGATCGGTCGTCCCGAGCTGGCCGAAGACCCCCGCTTCGCAACGATGGGCGACCGGCAGAAGCACGCCACCGAACTCCTGGGGATCCTGGAACCGACATTCGCCGAAGAGACGGTGGCCCACTGGGTCCAGAAGTTACGCGCGGTGGGCGTTCCCACCGGGGAGGTGAAGTCGGTCGCAGATGCACTCGTCGACCCGCATACCCGTGCTCGTGGACTCGTCGTCGAGGCCGAACACCCCCGATACGGCACGGTCAAGACGCTCGCCTCACCGGTCAAGGTCGGCGACGCATCGGCACCGCCGACGCGGGCTCCCCAACGCGGTGAACACACCCAGCAGGTCCTGTCTGAACTACTCGGGCTGGATGAGACCGCAATTGCCGCGGCTCGATCCGGTGGAGCGTTCGGACCGGTTGCCGCCGAATCGGTCTCGTAGAGCAACGGCACCGACAACATCACACAGATCGGAAGAATGATGTCCAGCAGCATCGAGACCACATCCGCGTATCGATACCTCCCCACCCCGTCTCGCCGCCACATCGTCGACGTGGTGGCGACCGAAGGCGTCGGCGGATTCTTCTTCGACGACCAGGCCGCGATCAAGGCCGGAGCATCCCGAGACGGGCTCAGCTACACCGGAAGCCCACTCACCCCGGGCTACTCCTCGATCCGGGAATCCGCCGAGGCGACGTCGGTCATGCTCATCCTCGACGACGGTTACGTGGCCGTCGGCGACTGTGCCAGCGTTCAGTACTCGGGTGTAGGCGGACGCGAACCCCGCATCAACGCAGCCGAGCTCGCCGCGGCGATCGAGAACGACCTGGCGGCGCAGCTGCGAGGACTTGACGTCAGTGCATTCCGCTCGTCGTCCACGCACGTCGAATCCCTGGTCGCCGACGTCCCGGGCCTGGGTCGCGCCGCGGCTTACGGTCTCTCGCAGGCACTTCTCGACGCCGCTTCCCACGCGGCCGGCCACCACATCATGGGCCGAGTGGTCATGGACGAGTGGCAGCTGCCCGGAACGCTAGCACCGGTGCCGTTGTACGCCCAGAGTGGAGAGGACCGCCGGTCCGGCGTCGACAAGATGGTGCTCAAGCACGTTCCGGTTCTCCCCCACGGGCTCATCAACACCCCCACACTGGTCGGCCCCGACGGCGACGCTCTGGTGGACTACGTCGAATTCATCAGGGAACGGGTCGCACGACTCTCCCGGCGTCCCGACTACTGCCCCACCGTGCACCTGGATGTGTACGGGCAGATCGGTGTTGTGGCCGATGGCTCGATCACCCGCACCGCGGACATCCTGACACGCCTGGAGGAAGCGGCCGGACCGCATCCGGTGCGTATCGAACACCCCATCGACGCGGGGAGCCTCGAAGGCCAGATCGAAGCACTCGCGGCCCTACGCACCGAACTCGCCCGCCGGGGCTCTCGGGTGCAGATTGCCGCCGACGAGTGGGCAAACACCCTTGAGGACATCGAACAGTTCGTCGCCGCGCGGGCCGTCGACCTCATTCAGATCAAGACTCCCGATCTCGGTTCCATCCACAACACTCTCGAGGCGATCCTCGTGTGCAAGGCCGGTGGCGTCGGGCCGTTCCTGGGTGGAACATGCACGGAGACAGACCGATCCGCGCGGGCAACGACCCACATCGGCGTCGCGACCGGTGTCACGCAGATGCTGGCCAAGCCTGGCATGGGCATCGACGAAGGGCTGACGATCGTCGGCAACGAGATGAACCGCGCGGTGCGGCTCGATCAGCGCCTGCACGTATTGCGCACCCAAGCCGACACGCAGTAGCCCGCACACGATTGAGGGGCACCGTGATCACGGTGCCCCTCAATCGTGTTGATCTCTGTTGCGACGACCTGTCCGCTATCGCTGGGTGTCGAGACCGGTACCGACTTCGTCGTTGAAGTACGCGTCGGCGAAAAGCTGATCCAGGAACGTGCGGTAGGGCTCGGGTCGCGTCGCCTGTTCGTAGTGCTTCTCCATGGCGGCCGTCGCACGCTCGGGATCGCCGGCCTTCAGAGCCTCGAGGATGGGGACGTGTCCCTCGACCTCCCAGTCGCCCCCCATGGTCCGCCGAACGGACGCAGTGCCACTGAGAACCGTGAGATCGGTCATCGGGCGGAGCATCAGGGTCAACGCCGGCTGATGGACCGCGGCCAGGATGCCGGTGTGGAAACGCGCATGCCATTCGGTGGCCGATTCGGGATCGTTTTCGGCCACCGCCGATTCGAAGCGTGCGTAGGCATCGTCGAGCACGTCCCAGTCATCCGGGGTTCCGTTCTTGGCGGCGAGCCCGACCAGACTGATGTCGATGGTGGCACGAGCGTGGAACACGTCGCCCATGGTCATCCCCGAACGCGTCAGCAACACCAGCATCGCATTGCTGTAAGCGGCGTCGCTCGGCTCGGCGACGGTGGTGCCCCGGCCTTGACGCACGGTGACCAACCCCCTGGCCATCAGTGTCCGGATCGAGTCACGGATGACACTGCGGCTGACGCCGAGCATGTCGCAGAGTTCGCCTTCGGTCGGTAAACGCGTCCCCGGCGTCAGTCGGCCGCTGAGGATCTGGCGCTCGAAAGCAGTCACGACCCGGTCGCTCTTGAGCTCGCTCGCCTGCCCGGCGTTCACAGCGATCTCGCCGAGGATGGATCCAACCGCCTGTTCGGTCGACCGGCCGCTCACTTGTTCCCCCGAACCTGCAAATTCATAATATGATCATACCTTAACGCATCGACGGTCGCTATCGGCACTAGATTCGCTCGTCGAGCGACATGGCCGCGAAGCATGCATGCTGCGTTCGGTCGACCCTCCGAGCGTGCGAAAGGCCCTTCCATGACTACCCCGTTCCGCGCTGAGGCGCCAACTAAACGAGAATCTCCTTCCGCTTGACTCGGACTACATCATACGTATTATCTTTCGTAGCTGCCGCAGCGCGACAGCTAATTCATCACCATCGGCGGTCAGCACAGCGTTGTGTACCGCAAATCGACATGCCCAGGTACTCCAACTCCGCGCACGCGCGGTGTCCGGCTGCTGACAGGAGTTCACAGTGATCACCAACCTTTTCGACACGGAGGAATACGCCTCTCGTGTCGCCAGAACCCAAGCGGTCATGGTCGAACGGGGATACGACGCCCTTGTGGTCGTCGACCCCGCCAACCTCAACTACCTGACCGGGTACAACGCGTGGTCGTTTTACACCCCTCAGATGCTTGTGGTCCCGGCCGACGGCGATCCACTCTTCTACACTCGTGGAATCGATGCACCCGGCGCGGTGCTCACCACGAACCTGTCGGCCGATCAGGTGGTGGGATTCCCCGATCGTTATGTGCACCAGCACGATTGCCATCCTATGGACTGGATAACCGAGGACATGCGTACCCGCGGTCTCGGCGAAGGGATCATCGGCGTCGAGATGGACGCACACTTCTTCAGCCCCCGATCCCACGAAGCACTGGTTAATGGGTTGCCGAAAGCGCGCATGACCAATTCCCACGAACTCGTGAACTGGGTCCGCGTGGTCAAGTCTCCCGCCGAGGTCGAGAAGATGCGGATCGCGGGCAAGATCGCCACCAAGGTGATGACGACCGCGATCGATGTCGTCGACGTCGGGGTGCGTCAGTGCGATGCAGTCGCCGAGATCCTCAAGGCAGGTGTTTCCGGCCTGTCCGACGCAGGAGGTGACTACACATCGATCGTGCCGATGCTGCCCACCGGCCCGGGAACCTCGGTACCCCACCTGACGTGGTCGGACGAGCCGTTCGCGACCGGTGAGGCGACGATCCTCGAACTGGCCGGCTGCCACCAGCGGTACCACTCGCCACTCGCCCGGACCGTGTACCTGGGCCAGCCCCCCAAGATCCTCGTCGAGACCGCAGACATCGTGGCCGATGGTCTCGAAGCCGCATTGGCCGCGGTTAAGCCGGGTGCACTCGTCGAGGACGTCGCCCAGCGCTGGCAGGACATCGCATCGGCGAACGGATTCAGCGCCTCCACCCGCATCGGTTACTCGATCGGTCTGGGCTACCCACCGGACTGGGGCGAGCACACCGTCAGCTTCCGCCCCGGGGACAAGACCGAACTCGAGAACAACATGTCCTTCCACATAATCCTCGGGATCTGGATGGACGGGTGGGGCTACGAACTGTCCGAGTCGTTCGTCGTCACCGACGCCGGCGCCGAATGTCTTGCATCGGTGCCGCGACGCCTCACGGTCAAGAACTGACAAGCGCGCCGACAGAATAGGAGACAACGTATGTCCCAGAACGTTCTTCAGGGTGTAGCGCCGGCGACCGGCACCGAAGAGGTCTGCCAGATCGCCCAGGCACTCATCCGCATCGACACCACCAACTACTGCGAGGGCAAGTCCGCCGGCGAAGACGTGGCCGCCGAGTATGTGTCCCAGCTACTTCGCGAGGTCGGACTGGAACCGACGACATATGAGGCCGCTCCAGGTCGGGCCAATGTCATCGCCCGGTGGAAGGGCAAGGATTCCAGCCTGCCCGCACTGATGGTCCATGCTCATCTCGACGTCGTGCCCGCAGATGCCAGCCAGTGGTCGGTCGACCCGTTCGGTGGGGTCATCAAGGACGGAATGCTCTGGGGCCGAGGCGCCGTCGACATGAAGGACATGGTCGCGATGATCCTGGCGTCGGTTCGCGACATGATCCGGCGCGGGGAGCAGCCCAACCGCGACATCGTACTGGCCTTCTTCGCCGACGAAGAAGACAACTCCAGCCAGGGCTCGTTGTACATGATCGAGAACCACCCAGAGGTCTTCGAGGGAGTCGACACCGCGATCAGCGAGGTCGGCGGATTCTCAGTCGAGGTCAACGGGCGAAAGGTCTTTCTCATCCAGACCGGAGAGAAGGGCATCCTGTGGCTCAAACTGCGCGCCACCGGCACCACGGGGCACGCGTCTCGTATCACCAAGGACAACGCCATCATGGACGTGGCCGAGGCGGTTTGCCGTATCGGGCGCGAGCCGTGGCAGGTGTCGTTGACCGCAACCACCGAGGCACTGATCGAGCGTCTGCGCGACATCGGCGGCTTCTCTGCCGATACCGACCCGACCGAGATTGCCGAGGCCACGGGATCGTGCGCTTCCTTCGTCCAGCCCGGTCTGCTCACCGTTGCCAACGTCACCATGATCAACGGCGGCTACATGGCCAACGTGATCCCAGGCGACGCTTCGGCGTTCATCGACGTTCGGGTACTGCCCGGCCAGCGCGACGAAGTACTGGGACGCATTCGGGAGCTCGCCGGGCCCGATGTCGAAATCGAGATCTACCACGACGTCGAGGGGACCGAGTCCGCTTTCGACGGCCCGTTGGTCGATGCGATGGCAAGTGCCATCCAAACCCATTGTCCCGATGCCGATGTTGCGCCGTATCTGCTCGCTGCGGGGACGGACAACGCATTCCTCGCCGGTATAGGAATTCGCGGCTACGGCTTCTGTCCGCTTCTGCTACCAGCAGACTTCGACTTCCCGTCGATGTTCCATGGCATCGACGAGCGAGTTCCCCTCGACTCCCTCGTGTTCGGCCAAGCGGTTCTCACGGAGCTGTTCCAGACCTACTGACGACCCAGCCGTCGGCGAACGGTTGCCGGGCTCTGAATCCCTCGTGCTCGGGCCCGGCAACCCACCACCCCACATCAAGTCCGTAGGGCGTTCGGCTTCTGCCGGCGCCTGGCTCACTCATGCCTTCACCCGAGTCCTCCTGACCCGATCGAGAGGGAAATTAACCGTGCCTGCCGACGAATTCGAGATCGATGCCCTGTTTGCGGAGCTTGCCAAGTCTTGGCGTCCGGCGGCGTCTGTAGAGATCGACGCCCTGGACCCCGCCCGTGCCCGCCAGCTGGCGGCAGCCCTCAATCTTTCAACCTCCTCAGAGCAGGAGCACCTTTGCCGGTTCCTTGGCAGTGGCTCTACTTCACCGAGTGGTCTCCCACTGAGCAACTCGGGCTGGACGGGCACTCAGCGACCGGTAGCTTCCTGCCACCGATCCCCCATCGGCGGCGCATGTTTGCCGGCGCTCGGATGACCGCGTCCCGCAACGTGTTGTTGGGTCGCGAGACCCATAAGCGCTCGGCTGTCAGCTCTGTGCGGCACAAGCACGGCCAGACCGGACACCTTCTCTTTGTCACCGTCGCCCACGAGTATTTCCAGGACGGATCAAGCTGCCTTGTCGAAGAACAGGACATCGTCTATCGGTCCGGCGGCCCCACCGTGGCGCCTCGCCCGCACACCGGCGACCTGGGCGCCACCACCGCCACGACGTTCATTGAGCCGCGCTTTGACACAGCAACACTGTTTCGCTACTCAGCGCTGACATCGAACAGCCATCGCATCCACTACGACCATCCATATGCCACGCAGGTGGAGCATTACCCGGCACTGGTTGTCCACGGACCGTTACTGGCGACACTAATGGCGAACCTGGCGGGCTCGCGTTCAGGACCATTGCGGCACTTTGAATTTCGCCTCAAAGAGCCAGTGTTCTTGGGTGACCGGGTTCGCATCGAGGCGACACCTTGCGCCGAGCCCGGGAGCGTGTCGATCCGCATCGTATCCGGCCACGACACAGTGCATGCGACCGCATTGGCGCGCACCTTCTGCGAACAACTCTCGCAGGCATAAGGATTCGCAACCTGCACCCAGAAACGCACCAACAAGAAGTTCGCCGCCGAACACTCTTCGTGTCGGGCACAAACAAACACACTCACAAGTCAGGAGCATCACATGCGTGTCGGAATCCCCAGCGAAATCAAGAATCACGAGTACCGCGTCGCAATCACCCCCGCAGGCGTGGCCGAGCTCAACCGCCGGGGCCACGAGATCGTCATTCAGTCCGGCGCGGGCGAGGGCTCTGCCATCTCAGATCTGGACTTCAAGGAGGCTGGAGCCCAGATCCTCGGAACTGCCACCGAAGTATGGGAACAAGCCGAACTGTTGCTCAAAGTCAAGGAGCCGATCGCGCCCGAGTATCCACTGATGCGGGAGGACCAGACCATCTTCACGTACCTACATCTCGCGGCCAGCCGTGAATGCACACAGGCGCTGCTTGATTCGAAGACAACCTCGATCGCCTATGAGACCGTGCGAACCGCCGACGGATCGTTGCCACTGCTCGCGCCGATGAGTGAGGTGGCCGGTCGCCTCGCCCCACAGGTAGGCGCCTACCACCTGATGAAGTCCGAAGGTGGCCGCGGCTCACTGCTCGGCGGCGTACCCGGCACAGAGGCCGCGGAGGTAGTCATCATCGGCGGCGGCGTCAGTGGCGTCAACGCGGCCACGATCGCGGTTGGGATGGGAGCTCAGGTCACCGTCTTCGATCTCGACATCGCCAAGCTTCGTGCGATCGACGCTCGGTTCGGCGGGCGAGTTCACACCAGATACAGCACCGCACTCGCGCTTTCGGAGGCTGTTGTCAATGCAGACCTTGTCATCGGTGCAGTACTTGTCCCCGGGGCAAAGGCCCCTGTCCTGGTGCCCAACAGTGTGGTGGCGAGAATGAAGCCCGGCGCAGTGCTCGTCGACATCGCGATAGATCAGGGTGGTTGCTTCGAAGACTCACGGGCCACCACGCACGACGACCCCACATTCCAGGTCCATGACACCTTGTTCTACTGCGTGGCAAACATGCCCGGAACCGTCGCACGTACGTCGACCCAGGCGCTGACGGGCGCAACACTGCCGTACGTCCTACGATTGGCAGATGTCGGCTGGGAAGCGGCCTGCCACGCGGACGCGGCCCTCGCCACGGGCTTGTCCACCTGCGCCGGCGATCTGTACGCAACCGAAGTAGGCGAGGCGCTCGACATTGCCGTCGCCAAGAGCGCATTCGCCGCGAACTAAGGGTCATCGCATCTCCCCATTCGACAGGCGAAACGGAGCCCACCGACTGTGACCTGCACCCTGCCCGGCAGCATTTCGCTGCCGGGCAGGGAAGCGTCCCTCACCCTCCAAGTGCCATCCAGTTCAATGAAGGCTAGGCTCAGTTAACAAACTGAGGGGGTTCGGGCAATGGGACCGTGCACCCGTGCGGTTGGACTTGGTCGCCGAATATGGCGATTTGCGCCATCTGGCCGCGTCTCAGACGTTCCCCTACCGTGGAAGTTCGACAGATGACCAGCGAAATCCCCGGCGATGTCGACGTCCTCGGGCCCACCGAGACGAACACCGTCGCGGACCGATGGCGAACCGTCGCTCTCAGCCGTGGTGACGCGGTCGCGATCCGCACCCCGGAGGAGTCGGTCACCTTCGCGCAGGCGGCGGCACGAGTGGACGACCTGGCCCGGGAGATCGCCGGCACCACTCCGGCCGACAGCCCGGTGGCCGTCGAGATCGAGTCCGATGTCGACTCGGTGATCTCGATGCTCGCGGTCTGGTGCGCCGGGCGTCCACTCGTCCTGGTCGATCCGTTCCTGCCCGAGGACCGGCGCGCGAACATCCTGCGCCTGTCCGGTGCACATCTCCTCGCGCCTGCGATCGCCCGTGATCACGAGTCGCGAGGCCAGGCCACCCAGCTCACCGTCGAACCCGCACCCGACGATCCGGCGGTGCTCCTGTTCACCTCCGGCTCCACCGGTACGCCCAAGGGCGTGTTGCTCGCCCAGCGGATGCCCGTCAACCACGCGCGCGACGGCCGCCGGTTCATGGAACTCGGTCCCCACGATCGCGCCGCGGTGCTGCTGCCGCTCAGCTTCGGTGGCGGGTTGGACGCGCTCGCGATGAGTCTGCTCAACGGCGCGACGCTGCTGCTCTGGGATGTCCGGCGCCGCACCACGACCGGACTACGGGACTGGTTGTCCGCAGAGAGGGCCACCACAGCGCACCTCACCCCGTCGTTGCTTCGATCGTGGCTGGGCCAACTCGAGGCAGAGGACGCCGTCGACTCGCTGCGACTGCTGTCGACCTGCGGCGAGCCCGCGCACCACACGGATGTTGCACTCGCGCGGGACACGATCCTCAGCAATGGCGTGTTCTGCTGCTGGGCAGGCGCATCCGAGATCGGCAACCTCGCCTTCAATCTCTTCCCGCCGAACCGGGAGGTCGAGGACGGCGCGATACCGGTCGGCATCCCGGCGTCGGACAAGTTCGTCCGCATCGTCGACGAGGAGGGCCGCGACCTACCGCCGGGGTCCACCGGCGAGGTCATCGTCGAATCCGCGCACATCGCCGCCGGGTACCACGCGAACCCGGAACTGACCGGGGTCCGCTTCACCTCACTGCCCGACGGCCGGAGACGTTATCGCACCGGGGATCTCGGCCGTCTCGACACGAACGGCGAACTGACACTGCTGGGTCGCGGCGACGACGCGATCAAGGTCCGCGGCTACCTCGTCGAACCGCTGGAGGTCGAGTCCGCGCTGCGGTCCCTGCCCTGGACCACCGACGCCGTCGTCACCGCCGACCGGGACGAGGGTCGACTCACCGCGCACGTGGCCGTCGACCCGCAGAAATGGTCGCCGTCACCCGCGGAGATCCGCCACGAGCTCGGAAAGACGCTCACGCCGTGGATGATCCCGCGGGACATCGTCGTGGTCGCCGAGATCCCCCGCAACGAACGCGGCAAGGTCGACCGTGCCGCCCTACCGCCTCCCCCGCCACGTCCGACACCTGAACGGCCGCGCGGCCTGACCGAGATGGCGCTGCACCGGTTCTGGAGCGAGATCCTGGGTCTGGAACCCGAATCCTTCGGGCGTCACGACGACTTCGTCGAACTGGGCGGCGACTCACTCGCCGCCGCGAAGATGCTCTCCGAGGTCCAGCACCACCTCCAGTTGGAGGTGAACACGGCCATGTTCGCCGAGGCACCGACGATCGCGCAGTTCGCGCAGCGGATCGAGACGGCCGCGAAGGAGCGGTCCAAGAACGCCACCGGCGCCACGCTGATCCCGTTGCGGAAGGGGGTCGGCGACCCGATCTTCCTGATCGCCGGGGCCGGCAGCCTCGCGACGAGCCTGACACCGGTGGTCCGCGCGCTCTCCGGTGACCGCCCGATCTACGCCATCCAATCGAGGGGCGTCGAAAAACGCGGCCGTGCAGACCATTCCGTGCGTGCCGCGGCGCGTCGTGCCATCATCGACATCCGCTCGGTGCAACCCCACGGCCCGTACCAGATCGGCGGCTACTCGCTGGGCGGGTTCATCGCCGTCGAGGTCGCCGCACGCCTCACCCGGGCCGGCGAGACCTGCCATCCGGTCGCGGTGCTCGACTCGGTCATCGACCCGGTTCTGGCGCAACGCCTCACCGGGGACGCGCCGAACGTCGCACGGCGCATTCGGGACTCGTTGCGCTCGTTGACCAAGGCCGACGAGACGCTGCCCGATCGAACCGGGACCGAGGAGAAGAAGCCCACCGGTTCACCGGTCCAGCGCGTCGTGCAGGAGGTCGCCCTGAACGCCCTCGTGCTCACCGCGGGACTCGTTCCGTTGTCGACGCCGGTGCAGTGGGTCGTTTTCTTCCGTCTGGGCACCAGGATGATCCGACGGCATCGGCCCAGTCCCTTCTCTGGTCCGATCACGGTGGTGAAGGCGCGCACCAACACCGACGATCCCGCGCTGTGGGGCCACTTCACCTCGGGCAGGGTCGAGTTCGTCGACATCGACGGCGACCACATCTCGATGATCCGGGCACCGCACGCCGCGGAGACGGCCCGGGCGCTCGACGAGATCATCGGCGACGGGACGCCCTGAACGCAGATGTCGCGAAACGTGTCGCCAACCGCCACGTTTCGCGACATCTACGCGCTCGCCGGTCAACCACCTTCGGCAGCCTTCTTGATGCCGGCCAGTCGCCGATCCCAGCCACGCGCGATGGTGTCCAGGTGCCGGGCCACGCGTGAGAGCTCCGAACCGACCGCTTCGTACCGGATTTCGCGTCCGGCCCGGGATGCCGTGACCAGGCCCGCCTCGGTCAGGATCTTGAGATGTTTGGCGATCGCCTGACGGCTGATCGGCAACTCGGTGGCGAGGGTCGACGCCGACGCGGGGTCGGCCCCCAATCTGACGAGGATCTGCCAGCGACTCTCGTCGGCGAGGGCACCGAAGACCTCGACCGGAACAATCTCAGGCATCGGAACTTCCGGCCAGATGGGTGCGTGCGAGTTCGAGCTCGATCTTCCAGCCTTCGACGTTGCCGTCGAACTTGGCGCGTCGTTCCGCATCCGAACCGGACAGCGAGGCGAATCCCGACTCGACGACCTTGAGGTTCACCCCGGAACCGGAATCGGTGATCCAGAACTCGACCAGCGTCGACTCCGAGTCGGGATCGGTTGCGTCGGCGAGCCATCGGAAGGCGGCGTAGCGGGGTTCGTCGAGTTCCACCGTGCGAAAGACGAAGGCGCCGTGGACGGGATCGTGAACCGTCGACAGATCCCCGTCGCGGTCGATCCGGTGCTCGGTGATCGCGTTGTCGTTGATGTACCAGCCAGGCTCGCTGACGAGTTGCCACACGCGTTCGGCGGGCGCCTCGATGGTGATCTCCCGCTCGATCCGGTCGAGATCCTCATCTGTTGCCGCACTGGTTGTTTCGGGGTCGGTCGCACTCATGACGCCTCCTGGGTCATTCCGGATGATGCAACCCCATGGTTGCATCATCCGGAGCGACTTGCAACCCCTGGGTTGCAGTAGATCCTCAGGCCACGATCTCCGCGAGCCGCCGGATCGCGAACTCGTAGCCGCGGATGCCGTAGCCCGCGATGACACCGGCAGCGAGGGGCGAGACATAGGAGTGGTGGCGGAACGCCTCACGCTTGTGCACGTTGCTGATGTGCACCTCGAAGATCGGCACGCCGGGCACCACCAGGGCGTCGGCGAGGGCGACGGACGTGTGGGTCCACCCGCCCGGGTTGATGACGATTCCGCTGATCTTCCCGACCGACTCGTGAATCCAGTCGATCATCTGGCCCTCGTGATTGGTCTGCGCCGCACGCAGGCCGAAGCCGAGTTCCGACGCGGTCCGTTCGGCGAGGTCGACGACGTCGTCGAGCGTCTCGGAGCCGTAGATCGCCGGCTCACGGGTACCCAGGGTGTTCAGGTTGGGCCCGTTGAGCAGCAGGATCGGCAGCGGCTCGGGACCGGCCGGATCGGATGTGGAGTCGGACATGGGTTCACTTTAGTCGCCGACCCCGGCGCACCTGCGGCATCGATCAGGGTGTCGCCTCGCCGACCGGGGCGAGACACCGCAACGGCTACCATCTCTCTTTGTGCCAGCGCAGACCGTTCGACGAGCGAGGATCGTCGCCATAGTCACCGGCCTGCTCGGGTTCCTGCTCGCGCTCGCCACCCCGCTGATGCCGGTCGAGCAGAAGACCGCGGAGATCAACTGGCCCCAGAACGGGCAGATCGGTTCCGTCGCCTCCCCGCTCATCGGCTACACGCCCGTCGACCTCGACGTCACGATCCCGTGCACGGCCGTCGACGACCTCCCACCCGGCGGTTCGGTCCTGCTGTCCACCACGCCGAAACAGGCGGAGAAATCCGCCGAACGCGGCCTCTTCATCCGTAAGACGGGTGCCGCCGATGCCCCCGCCGACCGCCAGGGCGTCGAGGTGGTCATCCGCAACGTCCCGCTGATCTCCGCCAACCTCCAGGACATGCGCGCGCAGGACTGCCGCGAGATCGTCGTCCGCGCCGACTCCGACGCGGTGACCGCCGAATTCGTCGGCATGACCGACGATGCCGGGGAACCACTCGAGGGGACCACGGAGGACAAAGAGGCCTTCAAGAACTCGCCCGACCAACGGCCGCAGGTCACCGGCCTCTTCACCGACCTGTCCGGGCCCGCGTCGGAGATCGCCGGTCTCGACGCACATGTCACCGTCGACTCCCGCTACAACACCGCGCCGACCATCTCCAAGTGGCTCGTCATCATCGTCGGAGTCGCCGCGACGCTCCTGTCACTGGCGGCGTTGGCAACCCTCGACGCATCCGACGGCCGCAAGCACCGCCGCATCTTCCCCGCCCGCTGGTGGCGCCTCAACGCACGCGACTACGTGGTGATCGGTGCGCTGATCCTCTGGCACATCATCGGACCCAACACCTCCGACGACGGCTACCTGCTGACGATGTCGCGGGTCGCGCAGGACACCGACTACACCGCCAACTACTTCCGCTGGTACGGCGCACCGGAGGCACCGTTCGGTTGGTACTACCAGGTCTTCGGACTGCTCAGCCACGTCTCGGTGGCCAGTCCGTGGATGCGACTCCCCGCGCTCGCCTGCGGAATCCTGGTGTGGCTCATCGTGAGTCACGAGGTTATCCCGCGGCTCGGCCGCGCCGCGGTCACCCGCCCGATGGTGGCCTGGACCGCCGCCTTCGCCTTCCTCGCCTGCTGGTTCCCGTTCAACAACGGCCTGCGTCCCGAGCCGATCATCTGCCTCGGCGCCCTCCTCACCTGGTGTTCGGTGGAACGCGCCATCGCCACCGGTCGTCTGTTGCCCGCAGCCGTGGCCTGCCTGGTGGGCGCGTTCAGCATCGCCGCCGGCCCCACCGGTGTGCTCGCCGTCGCCGCACTGATCGCCGGCGCCCGGCCGATGATCATGGCGCTGATCAAGCGAGCCCGTGTCATCACCGGCGCCTCGACGTCGCGCCGCGCACTGAGGTGGTCCTTCGTCGCGCTGATCGCCCCGATCCTGGCCGCCGGCAGTTTCGTGTCCTTCGTGGTGTTCTCGAACCTGACCCTGCGCTCGTTCTCCGAGGCATCGAGCATGAAGACGGCGCTCGGACCCTCGATGAACTGGTACAACGAGCTCGGGCGCTACTCGGCGCTGTTCGCCTTCTCCGCCGACGGCTCCATCGCACGACGCTTCGCCGTCCTCGCGATGATCCTCGGCCTGGTGGTGGCCGCGGCGGTCCTGATCCGCAAGAACCGCATCCCCGGTACCGCCATCGGACCCACCCGGCGCATCGTCGCGATCACCTTCGCCTCGCTGGTGTTCCTCATGTTCACGCCGACCAAGTGGACGCACCACTTCGGCGTCTTCGCCGGCATCGCCGCCGCGCTGGCCGCCATCGCCGCGGTCGCCGCCAGCCAGCAGGCGATGCACTCACGACGCAACCGCACCCTGTTCTGTGCGCTCGTCCTGTTCATCGGAGGGTTGGCGTTCACCGCGCCGAACTCCTATTACTACTACTCCGCGTGGGGCATGCCCTGGGCCTACGAGCAGGTCAAGGTGGGCGGGGTGATGCTCGGCAGCGTGTTCCTGTACGCCGCGTTGGCACTGCTCCTCCTCGCGCTGTGGTTCCACTTCCGGGAACCGTTCACCGGCACCGACCCGCACTCCCCCGACGGGGATCCCACCAAGCGGGCCGACACCTCCGACCGGCGTTGGTACCGGCGTGTGACCGCGTCGATGGCCGCCGCACCGCTCGCCTATCTCGCGATGGCCATCGTCGTCTTCGAGATCATCACCGCGGTGTTCGCCGGTATCCACCAGTCGTCGTCGTACTCGGTGCCGCGCTCCAATCTGGCCGCGCTCGCCGGCAAGCCGTGCGGCATGGCCGACAAGGTGTGGGTCGAGGGAGACCCCAACCGCGACATGCTGCGGCCCGTCGACGGGTCGCTGGGCAACCCGCTGGGCGGACCGGCCCCGGAACCCGGCACCTCGCCGAAGACGGTCGGCTTCTCCCCCGACGGTGTACCGCTGGACCTGGCGTCGACGGCCAGTGAGGGCTCGTTGGGTGTGTTGTCCGGCAACGTGTGGGCCGACCCGAAGATCGTGAACTCCAACCCCGGCGGCACCGGCGGCGGTGAACTGGCCGAACCCGGCGTCAACGGCAGCAGCGCCGCGCTGCCGTTCTTCCTCGACCCGAAGACCACCCCGGTCATGGGCAGCTACTCCAAGCTCGACCAGGTCCCGGCCCGGCTCACCTCCGGCTGGTACGCCCTCCCGGAGGACTGGCGCGACCGTCCACTGTTGACCATGTCGGTGGCCGGCGAATACGACAACCCGAACGTGATGCTCGAGTACACCGCCGACCCGATCGGGCCGGACACCAAGGACGCCGACCTCACCGCCGCCGGCGAAACCGAACTCATCGACCCCGGCCCACGCCCGGCCTGGCGGAACCTGCGCTACAACACCAGCGAGCTGCCGGCGGACACCACCGCGGTCCGCATCGTCGCCACCGACGACAACCTCAACGAGGACCGCTTCATCGTCCTCACCCCGCCGCGGGTACCGCAGATGACGACGCTGCAGGACGTCGTCGGCAGCACCGACCCGGTGCACGTGGACTGGACGTCGGGTCTGGCCTTCCCGTGCCAGCGGCCGTTCACCCACGACGCGGGTGTCGCCGAGATCCCCCAGTGGCGGATCAAGCCGGGGTCGGATCTGGCGGCCGCGGTCTCCGCATGGCAGAACTACTACGGCGGCGGCCCACTCGGCTGGATCGACGTGTCGCAGCAGCCCACCGCCCTGCCGACGTACCTGATGGCCGACATCGGACGCGACTGGGGCGCGCTAGAACGCTACGAACCGTACGGCGGCGTGGACACCCTCGCCGACATCGACACCGGCACGGAGACCCGCAGCGGACTGTGGAGCCCGGCGCCGCTGCGGCACTGACCCTTCGATACGCCCTCCGCAAGCTCCGGGCTACTCAGGGAGCGGGGCCGGTGCCTGCTCCCTGAGGTGCGAGCGGGGCCGGTGCCTGCTCCCTGAGCCAAGCCGGTGTCCGCTCCCTGAGGTGCGAGCGAAGCGGGTCCGGTGTCTGCTCCCTGAGGTGCGAGCGGAGCGGGTCCGGTGTCCGCTCCCTGAGGTGCGAGCGGAGCGAGCCACGAAGGGTGGGCGCTAGGTGGGCGGGTGCCGGTCGCATACGATCAAACACCGTGCCTGTGACAGCTCCGACGTCCCGTGTTTCCGCACGAACCGCCCGTCTGATCGCGATCGTCGCGGGCGTTCTCGGCGTCGTGCTGTGCGCTCTGACCCCACTACTGCCGGTGAAGGCCACCGACGCCGACATCACCTGGCCCGCCGGTCAGGAGCTCGCCGCCGAGACGTCATCGGTGATGGCGCCGCTCATCGCGCAGACCCCGCAGACGCTCGACGCCCGGATCCCGTGTTCGACGCTGGCGAGTGCTCGCAACGGCGTCGTGTTGTCGACGATGCCGGTGAGCGCGCCGAAGTCGAAGGGTTCGTCGCTGTGGGTGACGAAATCCGATCAGGCCGTCACGGTCACCTTCCGCAACAGCGTCGCGGCCACCGCGCCCCGCGCCGATCTCGACCGTTGCCGCGAGCTCCACATCTTCTCCGCCCCGAGCGGGCCCGGCGCCCAGTTCGTCGGACTCGGCGAGTCGACGGTCCTGCCGCCCGAGAAGCGACCGCAGGTCGCCGGGATCTTCAGCGAGCTGAGTCCCGAGCAGGCCCGCACTGCTGCCGCCGCCGGGATGTCGGTCTCGATCGTCGTCGACAACCGGTACGAGTCCTCGCCGACGGTCCTGAAGATCATCGTGATGGTGCTCGCCGTGATCTCGGTGATCGTGGCGCTGGTCGCCCTCGCCCTTCTCGACCGCATCCAGGGCTATCACCGCCGGATCGGGGCGCGGACCCGCGTCTGGTGGCACTCGCTGAAGCCGCGCGCCGCCGACCTCGTCGTGACGGCGATCCTGCTGGTCTGGCTGTTCCTCGGGGCCGGGTCACCCGACGACGGCTACATACTGAACATGGGCCGCACCGCCGACGGGTTCGGTTATCTGGCGAACTACTACCGCTTCCACGGCATCCCCGAGGCGCCGTTCGACTGGTACTACAACTTCCTCGCCTACTGGTCGACGATCTCGACCACCGGCCTGTGGATGCGTCTGCCGTCGCTGATCGCCGGGCTGGCGGCCTGGTTCATCCTCAGCCGGGTCCTGCTGCCCCGACTGGGCGGCGCCGTCCGCCGGTCCCAGTGGGCCATGCTGACCGGTGCAGCGGTGTTCCTGGCCTTCTGGCTGCCCATGTGTTCGGGCCTGCGCAGTGAGGGCATCATCGTGCTCGGCACGCTCCTCACCTGGTGGGCGGTCGAGGTCACGGTCTCGACGCGCCGGATGCTCCCCGCGGCCCTCGCCGCGCTCACCGCGCTGCTCACGCTGGCGCTGGCCCCGCACGGTCTCGTGGCTCTGGCACTGCTGATCGCGAGCGCCCGGCCGTTGCTGCGCATCCTCGTCCGCCGCCGTCGCGAGAACGGTCTGCTGCCGCTCCTCGCGCCCGTCCTCGGTGCCGGTGCGCTCGTCGTCATCGTGGTCTTCCGCGACCAGACGCTGGCGACGGTCTTCGAGGCGATCCGCATCCGCTACTCCGTCGGTCCCACTCTGGCCTGGTACCAGGAGTTGCTGCGCTACTACTTCTTGGTCGTGAACCACACCGACGGTGCACTCGCACGTCGTATCCCGGTGCTGCTGTTCGCCGTGTCGATGTTTCTGGTGCTCGCGATCATGTTGCGCCGCAAGCGGATCGACGGGGTCGATCCCGGCGCGGTGTGGCGCGTCCTGGGCGCATCCCTGCTGACGATCCTGCTGCTGTCGTTCACCCCGACCAAGTGGACGATCCAGTTCGGCATCTTCGCCGGCCTCGGCGCCGCGCTGGCCGCCGTCGCCTGTGTGGCGATCGGCCAGGCCGCGCGCCGGACGCTGCGCAACCTGTCGATCCTGGTCGCCGGACTGCTCGTGGCGTGCGCCGCCGCCGCGGCCGGCAAGAACGCGTGGCCGTGGCCGTACAACTTCGGCATCGCCTGGTTCGACAAGGCACCGGTCGTCGCCGGTATGCAGGTCTCGACGGTGCTGCTCGCACTGGCCGTCGTCGCGCTCGTGTTCGCCGTCTGGCAGCACCTGCGCATGGACTACGTCGACGAGACCGGTCTGGCCCACGAGCGCGGTGCCGCCCCGGCCGGGTGGCGCATCGGTGTCGCCTCGGCACCGATCGCGGTCATCGCCGTCCTCATCGTCGTCTGTGAGCTCGCGGTCTTCGCCAAGGCCGCCGTCAGCCGGGCCGACACGTTCACCGTGCTCTCGGCCAACCTCGACTCCCTGCGCGGCAACACGTGCGCGATGGCCGACGCGGTCCTCGTCGAGCCGGACCCCAACAAGGGCACGCTCGCCCCGGCGGACGGCGGATCGGCGTCGAAGACCCTGGAGGGTGACTCGCACGGCTTCAGCCCGAACGGCGTGAAGCCCGACCTGACACCGCAGGCCGGCGCCCAGAAGCCCGGTGCGATGAACACCTCCGCGGACCTGTCCAAGACCTTCATCGTCTACGGCTCGAACCCCGGCACCGCAGGCGGCGCGGGCCCGCGCGGGGTCAACGGCAGCACCGCGGCGCTCCCGTACGGCCTCGACCCGGCCACCACGCCGGTCATGGGCAGTCACGAGACCAGCGACGGACAGGCGCGGCTGACCACCGGCTGGTACCGCCTCCCGGATCGGAAAGCCTCGCCGCTGATCGTCGTCACCGCCGCCGGCGCCGTGTTCACCTACGACCGCGACGGTGTCCCGATCTTCGGACAGCAACTGCAGGTGGAGTTCGGCCGCGAGGTCGACGGCCAATTCGTCGAGGTCGGCGCACCTGCCGTCCCGATCGACGCCGAGCGCACCAACCGCCCGTGGCGCAACCTCCGCATCCCGATGGACCGTGTGCCCGCCGAGGCGACCGTGATGCGCCTCGTCGCCAAGGACAACAACCTCGACGCCGACCAGTGGCTCGCGATCACGCCGCCGCGCGCCCCGGTCCTGGAGACCCTGCAGCAGGTGGTCGGTTCGACCGATCCGGTTCTCATCGACTTCGCCGCCGGCGCATGGTTCCCGTGCCAGCGGCCGATGACCGCCCACGACGGCGTGTTCGACGTCCCGGACTGGCGCATCCTGCCCGAGTCCTGGATTGCCAACTCGCAGTCCAAGACCTGGATGGCCACCGAGGACGGCGGCCTGTTGACGACGGTCGAGGCGCTGACCCGGCCGTCGACGGTGGCGACATATCTCGACAACGACTGGTATCGCGAGTGGGGCAACCTGCAGCGACTCAACCCGCTGGTGCCGCAGGCGCGGCCCGCGGACGTGATGACCGGGTCGGCGACCACATGGGGATGGTCACGACCCGGCCCGATCAGGGTGGTGCCCGAAGATGACTGACCGCGTTGACGCTCCCATCGACCCGGAGCACGACGACCCACCGCCGACCCGTCCGGAGCAGAGTTTCTCCGAACGCCACGCGGGCAAGGCACGCATCGTCGCCATGGCGGCGGGCGCGCTCGGCATCCTGCTCGCTCTGTTGAGCCCGTTCCTGCCGGTCGACTACACGAAGTCGGAACTCGTCTGGCCGCAACAGGGTTCGGTCGCCAACGTCGCCGCACCGAACGTGTCGTTCGTGCCGGTGTCGATGGAGGTCTCGGTTCCCTGTGCGCTGGGTGCCTCGCTCCCGCGCAGCGGCGGCGTCCTGCTGTCGACGGTGCCCGAGGGCGGCGCGGAAGCCGGTAAGGTCGGCCTGTTCATCCGGGCCACCGCAGACAATTTGCAGGTCGTCCAGCGGAATGTGGTGCTGCTCAACACTCCTCGTGCGGCCGCACAGAACTCCCCCGACTGCCGGATCGCCGTCGACGCCGACACCGACGGCAGCCGCGGCTCGATCCAGGGGGTTCCCGAGACCGACGGCGCGATCCACGAGTTCGATCTCGAGGACCCGAACGCGCGTCCGCAGATCATCGGCGTCTACTCGGGACTGCCGTCGAACGTGTCCACCGAGGGACTGTCCTTCCGGTCGACCATCGACACCCGATTCGTATCCACCCCCACGACTCTCAAGTTCTGGCTGCTGGTCCTGGGCGTGGCGTCGACCATCCTGTCGCTGGCCGCCCTGGCGGTTCTCGACGCCCGTGACGCCCGCGGTCACCACAAGATCTTCCCGGCCGGCTGGTGGCGGGTGCGCCCGGTCGACGGGTTCGTCGCGCTGATCCTGGGGATCTGGCTGTTCGTCGGTGGCAACACCGCCGACGACGGATACCAGGTGACGGTGGGCCGGATCGCCCGCGAGGCCGGGTATCTCGACAACTATTACCGCTACTTCGGTGTGCCGCAGGATCCGTTCGGCTGGCACTACCAGTACCTGTCGGTGTGGATGGACATCAGCACTGCCACCCCGTGGCTTCGCCTTCTGCCGTTCATGTTCGCGATGGCGTCCTGGTGGTTGATCTCCCGTGCCGCGATCCCGCGTCTGGGTCGCGCGGTCCGCGAGTCGACACCCGCGATCTGGGCCGCCGCCCTGGTCTTCCTCGCCGTGTGGATGCCGTACAACAACGGGCTGCGCGTCGAACCGCTGATCGCACTCGGCACCCTGTTCACGTGGGTCTGCGTCGAACGCGCCATCGCCACCGGCCGGTTCTTCCCGCTGGCCGTCGCCATCATCTCGGCGGCGTTCACACTGACGATCCACCCGACCGGTGTCATCGCGGCGATCGCCCTGGTTGCCGGTATCCGCCCGCTGCTCAAGCGTTTCATGGTGCGCCGCAAGCGCGACGGCGCCCTTCCGCTGCTGCTGCCGATCCTGGCCGCCGGCCTGGCGGTGATGTTCGAGATCTTCGCCGACCAGCCCCTCGCCCCGATCCTGGAAGCGGTGTCGGTCAACGGTCAGGTCGGTCCCACCAACAAGTGGTGGGAAGAGCCGATGCGCTACTACATGCTGATGAACCCGACCGCGGACGGCGGCATCGCCCGACGCTTTGGTGTCCTGATCGTGTTCACGTGCTTCATCCTCGTGGTGATCATGCTGCTCAACCGGCGTCGTCTGCCCGGGATCGCGACCGCGCCCACCTGGCGTCTGCTCGCCATGGTCGCGGGTTCGGTTGTGCTGATGGCCTTCCTGCCGACCAAGTGGACCCATCAGATGGGCGTGTACGCGGGGATCGGCGGTGCGCTCGCCGCGGTGGCGACCGCGTGTGCCGACCGCACCATCATGCGGCGCCGACGGAACCGCACGCTCTTCGCGGCCGCCTGTGCCTACGTGCTCGCGCTGGCGTTCTCCGGACGCAACCAGTGGTGGTATGTCGGCAGCTACGGAATCCCGTGGCGCGACGCCGTTCCCGATGTCAAGGGCATCCCGCTGTGGACCGGCATCCTCGCCGTCGCCGTCGCCCTGACCCTGCTCGGTCTCTGGCAGCACTTCCGCGACGATTACGTCGACGAGGCAGTCCGTGCCGGGTCGTCGAAGACGCTGTTCTCCCGCCTGCGGAGCCCGTCGATCATCATCGTCTCGGCGATCATGTTGGTGTTCACCCTGGTCTCGTTCGCGAAAGCCGACTGGACACAGCGCAATTCGTGGTCGTGGCTCAGCTCGAACGTGAACGCCCTCAAGGGCGAACCGTGTGCGCTCGCCGACGCCGTGCTCGTGGAGAACGATCCGACCGCAGGACTCCTCGCCCCGGCACGTGTTGCCGGACAGAACAATCCGTCGCCGGGCGCAGCTCTCGCGGGCGCCGGTCTGGTGGGCTTCGATCCCAACGGCGTCGCGTCGGATCTGTCCGAGGACACCGAGGAGTCCGACGACTCCGCGGGCACGTCGACCGCCGAGGTCGATCGCACGCAGACCGATCCGACCGAGGATGGCAGCAGCTCCGACGACACCACGTCGTCGACGACCGACACCAGCGGCGGACGCACCGCACAGGCCGGCGTCAACGGCTCGACGGTGAAGCTGCCCTTCGGACTGTCGCCGTCGAAGACCCCGGTGCTGGGCACCTACAACTCCCCGACCGGGACGGGAAGCCTCACCTCCGACTGGTACCAGCTGCCCGAGGGCCGTTCCGACGCCCAGCCGCTGATCACGATGTCGGTCGCCGGCTACGTCGAGTACATCGACGACCTCGCCGTGGTCCGGCCGGGCCAGAAGGTGCGGCTGCAGTTCGGCCGCGTCGCACCGGACGGCACGGTCGCCCCCGCCGGTCAGATGATCCCGCTCGACATCGGCGGCGCACCCGAGTGGCGCAACCTGCGTTTCCCGCTGGATCAGGCACCTCCGGGCGCCTCCGTGGTCCGCGTACTCGCCGAGGACACCTCGCCGCTGCGCGATCAGTGGCTCGCGGTGACCCCGCCGCGGGTGTCGTCGATGGAGTCGCTCAACACCCTCGTGGGCAGCGAGGAGCCGGTCCTCATCGACTGGGAGGCCGGACTGGCGTTCCCGTGTCAGCGGCCCGCTCAGGTCAAGAACGGTGTCCTCGAGACCCCCGTCTGGCGGATCTCCCCCGACCGCGAGGGTGAGCGGGTGAACTCGCAGCGCTGGATGTCCGGCGACGCCGGTGGTCCGCTCGGCATCATCGAGAACGAACTGCGCGGTCGCGTCTACCCGTCGTATCTGCGCAACGACTGGGCCAAGGACTGGGGCTCACTCCAGGGCCTCACCCCCATCCTGCCGCAGAAGGACGCCGAACTGACCCTCTCGACCGAGACCCACAACGGCCTCTGGACCCCGGGCCCGATGCGGGCGATCGGCAACTAGTACCGACGCGACCGGCCCGATGGACGGACCCGGCACCTCGGGGTGGCGGGTTCATCCATCGGCGATCGGGATTCAGGAGTGGATCAGCGGAAACCGGCCGACCATCCGCCGTCGATGACGATGTTCTGCCCAGTCACCCAGGACGATTCGTCCGACGCGAGATAGGTGGCGAGCGCCGCCGTGTCCGCGCCCGTTCCAGCGCGCTGGATCAGGTGCAGTCCCAGCATGTAGTCGCGTCCCTGTGCGTCCACCGCGGTGTCGGTGGCGGGCGATGCGACGAAGCCCGGCGAGATGGCGTTGACACGGAGTCCGTGCTCGGCGCCTTCGGCCGCCAGCGACTTCGTCAGCGCGATGATCGCCCCCTTGGCCGCGGAGTGGGCAGCCTGACCCAGCGGAGCCACACCGCGGATACCCGAAATCGACCCGACGTTGATGATCGATCCAGCGCCGGATGCCACGAGATGCTTCCACGCGGGGCTCGTCACGGTGAACACCAGGTTCAGTTCGACGTCGATGACGTGTTTCCACATCTCGTAGGTGATGTCCGGGAACGGCGCGAAGCCGAAGCCCGCCGCGTTGTTGTACAACACGTCGATTCCGCCGAGCCGCTCCGCGCTCTCTTCGACCCACGCGGTCGCCGCTGCGGGGTCGGTGAGGTCGACGGTGGAACCCGACACATCGAGCCCCTCGGCGGCCAGCGCGCCGGCGGTCGCCTCCGCACGGCCTTCCTGGACGTCGCAGCCGGCGACGCGCGCGCCTTCGCGGACGAACATCGCTTGAGCGGCCTCACCCTGCCCACCACCGGTTCCGGTGATGAGCACCCGCTTGCCGGCGAGGCGGCCGCCTGGTTGCTTCACCGATGCTGCCGTCACGTCGGGCTCCAGAGTTGTACTCACGATCGTCTCCTTCAGTTGTGCCGGGACAGGTTCCCGCAGAGGCACTTCGGCCGGGTCCGGCCAGATCGCGACGCGCGGCGCCGCGGGGATGCCCATCGTGTCTTGGGTCACATCCCGTCTCGACACTAAGCTGCGTCGACTCGGATATGCAACGTATCTCTGTGTTGCAGAGAGGGTTTCGTGTTACCTCAGCGGAAACACCCACCGGCAGAACGACGAACGCACCCCCGGGAGAGTCCCGGGGGTGCGTCTGGTCGGCGGTCGGCCTGCGCCGAGTCCAGCTCAGTGCGTCGTGTAACCGCCGTCGGCGTGAATGGCCTGACCCGTGACGAATGACGCTGCCGAGGAGCACAGCCACAGGGTCACCGCGCCCATCTCCTCGGTGGTTCCCAGACGACCGATCGGATGCATCTGGTTCATCAGTGGAATGAACCCGGCGTCATGGGCAGCCATCTCTTCGACCATCGGAGTACGGATCACTCCGGGACACAACGCATTCACGCGGATACCCTGCGCGGAGTACTCCATGGCCGCAGCCTTCGTCAGGCCGACAACACCGTGCTTGGACGCCACGTACGCGGCCTGGTTCGGGAGGGCGACGGTGCCCAGCGCCGATGCAGTGTTCACGATGGCGCCACCGCCGGACTCGAGCATCGCTGGGATCTGAGCGCGCATGCCGGCGAAGACGCCACTCAGGTTCACGCTGATGACCTTGTCCCAGTCCTCCCGCGGCAGATCGGCGATCGCCTTACCGGCGATCTCGATCCCCGCGTTGTTGTGCGCCGCGTCGAGCCGCCCGAACTTCGACAACGCGGTCTCCACCATCCGTTCGGCATCCTGCTGGTCGGAGACGTCGGCGCGGACGAAACAGGCAGCGCCCTCGCCGCCGGCGAGCTCCACTGTCCTGTTTCCCTGTTCCTCGTCGAGGTCGACGACCACGACCTTGGCCCCGGCGGCCGCGAACGCCAGGGCGGACGCCCTTCCGATTCCGGATGCCGCACCGGTGACGAGTGCCACCTTTCCTTCGAACTCACTACTCGTCGTCATACTCCGATACCCTCTCTCGTGGTTGATTCGATGGCTCGGGGATGACTACGCGCGCCGGGCGCTGAGCCCGATCTGGGTTCGGTAGTCGTCGGCCGATGCCGGAACGCGGCCGAGTTCGGCAGCGATCGTCTTTGCCCGCGTGAACAATTCGAGATTGCTCGTGGTCGTCTCGTCGCTGTTGGGGTGTTTCCACCCGCTGTCCTCCAGTCCGACGCGGATGTTCAGTCCCATCATCGTCGCCAGCGTCGTGATGTAGAGATTCGCGCGCCCGGCATTGCACACCGTGATCGCCGCATTCGGGTCGATCTGCCGGATCTGGTCGACCATCAGCAAGAGGTGGGTGGCCATGGAACGGGTGTCGGTGACCCACGCACCCGAGATCAGAGTTCGTCCGACGTCGACCGGGAGCCCGTACAGCACGATCCAGTTGGTCTGCCCGGTGACGATGCCCGTGTCGAAAAGCCGGCGCTTCGCGAACTCGATCTCACCGGAGCTGTGCACGACGATCTCCGGACTCACGCCGTTCGCGGTCAGAGTCTTGACGGCCGGGATCACGAACTCTTCAGGATGTCCGGCCGCACACGGCGCTACCTCGGCGAGACCTGAGACCGCCGGGCTCATGCACTCCTCGAAGGTCTTTCCGTTCAGCACGTTGAGATTCGACACGAAGTCATCACCGAATCGCTTACGCAACGGATCGAGCACCAGGCCGTAGGCCTCGGTCGGGGGGAGGTCCTTGTCCAGGCGACGACCCTTGGAATCGGTCACCCAGGTGAAGTCGATGTGGACGCCTGCCGCGCCGGCTTCGATGACCTCCGACGCGGAATCGATGTACTCCTCGATGTCGACGGGGTAGGCAGACGAATCGCCCACACCCGCCCGGCCTGCGACCGCGACGTTGATCGCGATCTTCGCCGGGACATCCCACTTCGGTTGCAGCTCAGGGTCGGAGACGAACGCATAGTTCTCCATTTCGTGGGCAGCGGCTTCCCACAGTGATACGGGCTGGGTCATTCGAAAGCTCCCTCGTGGATGTACGGGTGACGTGATTTCGCGGCTTCGAGTGCGATGGCACCGGCAGTGGAGGATCGAGTTTGTGCGGAGGCGAAAGCTCGATCAGGAGGGGCAAGACGGCCCCACGTGGTTGAACCTACATTGTTTGAACCATTAAGGCCAGGGCGTTTTGCAAACCTCGAGGCTGAATCCCTAGTACGCCAGCGGTTCTCTACTGTGCAGAGCCAATCCTCGCGACTCGCTCCCAAACCCGATGCACTGTCGGCACCCCGGCCCACACCACGAACGGAACCAGCAGGGCAGTACTGACCAGGGTGCTCAGAGCCACGGGTAGGTTCGGCAACCGTGGCATGACGAGCGAGTTCAGCAGGACGGCCGCAGGGAACAGAGCCAGCCACACCGCAACCGCGGTCTGCCAGCGACGCGGGGCGACCGCGACCTGCCCCGGCCGACCACCGAACATACCTCGGTCGAAATCGGCCACCGTCATCCCGATGACAGGCCCCTCCGTCAGCATGTGACTGCTCGCGAGGTGTTCGACACGCCGCTGACTGCGTTCCCAGGAAGCGAGGCTCGCCGAGGTGTCGAAACTCAGTCCGATCACGAGTTCAGAGGTGGCGCCCTGACCGCGAACACTGAGGTCCGAACCGATGAAACCGGGATGATCGCGCGCGGTCGCGCACAGATCCCGCCCCCACTTCATCAGCGCGTCAACGGAATCGGGTTTGGCGCGGCGCCGGACGGCGACCGTCACCGGAAATTTTGCCAGTTCGGTCATGGGGTCCTTTCGGGAGCTCAGCCCAGCTGCTCACCGATCTCGGCAGCAGCTTCGACGAGCATCGAGGCAAGCAATCGGTAATGCGACTGGCGAAGTCGATGTTGCGGAGCGGAGGCATTCAAGGCCAACCGCAAGCCGGGAGCGCGAGTGACGATGGGCACGGCGACCGACGCGACGTCGTCCTCGCTCTCCTCCCGGTTGGTCGCGAATCCCTGTTCCCGGATGGTCGCCAACTCCGCCTCGAGTTCCGAACGGCTGCTGATGGAATGCGGTGTGATCGTCTCGAGCTCTTCCACCGGGTAGAGCTGATGGAGTTCGTCGGTCGACATCCGGGCCAGCAACGCCTTACCCGTCGAGGTGCAGTGCGCCGGCATCGTGCGTCCCAGGCGGGACGCCACCCGCACCGCAGTCGGGCTCTCCACCGCGGCGACAAACCTGACACTCGCGCCGTCGAGGATGCCGACATGGACCGTCTCGCGCAACCGCTCGCTGAGATCGCGCAGAACCGGGTTGGCCACGCCCTGGATGTCGAGTCGGCCGAAGATCGCGAAGGCCACCCAGGTCAGAGCCGGTCCGGCCCGGTACACCTTCGACACCGGGTCCTGGCGCATGAAGCCCCGGTACTGCAGCATCGCGAGCAGCCGATGGGCCGTGGAGGTCGCGACCCCCAGGTAGCGGGCTGCATCCGTCATCCGGATCGCGGGCTTCTCACCAAGCAGGAGAACCAATTTCAGCGCGTTGTCGACGGACTCGATCGGATACTGCGGCGCCGGGATCGCCGGGTCCTGAAAGCGGCGGCCCGGCGGGTTTATCTGCATGACAGTGATCATACCTGACCTGCAGACAAACCAACCAGAGAATCGCCGGCGAAATCACCTTGTCATCGCTGTCCCGCAATGGTTTTCAATCCTCTTGCGTGGGTCTCGCATTCACCGCCGACGCGGCGACTCGATGACGTGGGCATCGCCGTAGATGTGCTCGACCGACTCGAGGTGTTCGAGCATGCACTCCCGGAAGGCGCGGGCATTGTTGTCCGCCAACGCCTTCAGGATCTCCCGGTGCTCGTCGAGAATGTGCTGCCAATCCTGGTTGTGGGTCTGCTGGAACTCCGGCACCCGATCACCGAGGCGGACGAGGGCGCCCAGTACCAGTTCGAGAACCGGGTTCCCGACCTCGGAGATCAAGATCTCATGGAACTCGAGCGACAGCGTCAGCAATTCTCCGTCCGGGGCACCTTCGCGACACGCGCTCTCGAACGCATCGACGTTCGCCTGCAGGCGATCTCGATGAGCTCGATCACTGAACCGCATGATGTCGTTGAGAACCGTCGGTTCGAGGATCCGCTTGGCGTGCAGGTAGTCCTCGAACGGCACGCCCCGGTGACGGAAGTAGTTCTCCAGTGCGCGGAGAACCGGCGTGGTGTCGGGCTGGGTGACGAATGTCCCGCCGCCGGCACCGACCAGCACGGTCACCAGCCCCTCGTGTTCCAGGTTGAGAGTCGCCTGCCGCACGACCGCCCGACTGACGCCGAACTGGGCTGCGAGTTCCGATTCGATGGGTAGTCGGTCGCCGGCGACGAACTGCTCGGTGAGGATCGCCTCACGCAACTGATCGGCAACGTCCTGATACAGACGGGTCTGCCGCGCAGGCGCCGCCCTGAACTCGGTCATACGATCCCCCGATCCCATGCTCGGCAGCGGTCCGTCACCCGATTTGTGCTGCCATTATGCACTACTGGGCATCTCGATCGTCAGGTTGCGCCAGCGTGCGGCGAGCCCCTGGCCGCGCAAGGAGACACTGCCACTGTCCTGCACCGGATGCAGGGTGAAGACCCCGAAACCCACCTGCACCTGTCCGGGCACTTCTGCGTCGTCCACCCAGTACACGCCCTTGCCGTCGACCTCCCACACCACCGACCGCGCCTCGCGATCGAGGGTCACCGAGTAGCGGTGCTCCGCGCCGGGTTCGACGGCGAGACCGCTCAACGGAGCATCGATGCAGTGGGTGAAGGGCGTGACGACACCGGGGAACGGGAGACGTTCGTGGATCGCGAAGATCCGATCCGAGGTCGCCGCGAGGTCGAACACCCATCCGCCCTGGAGATCGAGAACATTGAAGGCCGCAAAGCCGTCCCGATAATCGTGGGCGGTGGCATTGAGCCCCTCGGCGGCCATGGTCACCGAGAACCGGATCTCACCGCTCTCCGGCACGTCGAAAGCCTCAGTGGTGAACACCAGGTGCTTCGGATTGTCGATTATTTGGACGACGTGATCGTGATTCTCGAACTGCTCGATGCGGATGGAGAACGTACCGTCGCCCACCACGACCTCCGCATTGGGCTCGGCGCACACATGGGTACTCCCGTCGGGCATCGGGTATTCCAGGAACATCCACTTGTCGGTGTCGAGTTCGGTGCCCGTGAAGTCGTCGTACGGGGCGGAGGTGATTTCTTCGGTGGTGGTCATCTTCGGTCCTTTCGGAAGAGGCATGCGCGCGGATCACCGGCGCACGGGCCGTCGACATCGCAGCCCGGGGCGTGCGATGCGGTCGTTGAATGGGCTTGCGTACGGTCAGTTCTCGTCGAAGAGACCGAACATCCCGGTCTCCATCAGTGTGGCGATCGTTTCGCCGGCCGGCGTCAGGCGCATCGCCGCGCGGGTCTCGACGAGGAATGCGCGATACCCGTTCGGGACGTCCTCGGCCGGACCGTGGTGGACGATCCCCTTGGGCGTCCACATGATCGTTCCGGGTACGTCGACCTCGCCATACCGGCCGGGACCCGCCACATAGAAGATGAGTTCGTCGAAGTCGGCGTTGTGGTGGATCGGCGGACGCGGACTCTCGCGGTCGCTGAGATTGAACATCAGCACGCGACTCGAAGCGTCGTCGAACAGCTTCGGAGGGAAGGGCCCGGTCTGCTCGAACGTCAGGTGCGGCACGTTCTCGAACGAGAACCGGCGGACCACCGGGCCTTCTCCGGTACCGATGCACGGCATGGGATCGACATCGAAGGTGTAGATCGTGGTGTCTTTGCCATGCCGGATGATGACCTCGAACGGGCCGTCCTGACGTGGCTGTGGATTCGGCTCGGGAATGTCGACATGCTGGGTGACGTCTAGGGCCACCGGCGGCTGCGGATCGAGCACCATCTCCGAGGCGGTCACCACGACGATCTCGCGGATCGGCGTGCTCACCGATGCGAAGCGGTAGGTAACCGCTCGCGGCAGGAGTACGAAATCGCCTGCGGCGACGTCGAGTACGCCGAAGTCGGTCTCCAACCGGCCGGCGCCCTCGAGGATGTAGTGGATCTCGTCGGCCAGCACGTTGCGCACAGCGGTGGACGAGCCCTCGGCACGGTAGGACAGCTCGATGCTGACGTCATCGCCCTCGAGGACGGCAACCGGGAGCTCGCCGGCACCTCGGAACAGCTCATCGGCAACAGCGTGCACGTCCATCCGACGCGGGGCGTAGGTCCCCTTCACCTGCGCGTATGGCGGGGCATAGTGCGACCGCAGAATGGTTCCCACCGGTCCGGCGAAGCCGTTGCGCGTGTACAGGTCGACAAAGGGCTCGGTCATTGATTCTCCTCAACCGCTACAGGTAGTTGCGCTCGGCCACCGCGTGCCATCCGACACTCCCCTTCGGCCACCATGAGCTAAGTCACAGTGAACACATTTGTTGAACCTTTCACAAGCGGCGCACAGTTGGTTTCTGCTGTGCAGAGGTCTCGAACTTTTCTCGCGTAGACCTCGCGAGCACCCCTGAGATACCTGATACATGCAGCGTGAGCTGCACTTTCAGCTCTCATGTCCCGTCAGCCCCTTGCGGGTCACGGCCATTCGACCGGAGGCCCATGTTCCAGCGTTCCCGCAGGTAGATGGAGACGCGCCGGGCTCTTGAGCCCATAGAGCAGAGGCATTGACACCAATTCATCTTCACAGCAGACTCTCGGCTCATCCCCGATCACACTGAAACGAGGTCACATGCGCGACGCCGACGACGTTCTGCGAAACGTCCGAAAGGGCATGCTTCCCGCCCACATCTACAACGACGCCGAGGTGTTCGCCGCCGAGAAGGAGCGGCTGTTCAGCAGGTCCTGGATGTTCGTGGCGCACGAGTCGGAGATCCCCGAGGTCGGCGACTACGTCGTTCGTCGGGTGGTGGACAACTCCTTCATCGTGAGCCGCGACCAATCCGGCGAGGTCCACGCGATGTTCAACATGTGTCTGCACCGCGGCATGCAAGTGTGCCGCGCCGAGCAAGGCAACGCATCCCATTTCCGGTGCCCCTACCACGGCTGGTCATACAAGAACGACGGCCGCATCGTCGGACTGCCCTTCCACAAGGAGGCATACGGGGGCGAGGCGGGGTTTGCCAAGAAGGGCCAGCGACTGCTCCCTGCTCCGAGTCTCGCGATCTACAACGGTCTGATCTTCGTCTCGATGGATCCCGAGGCGCCTCCATTGCGAGAGTTCCTCGGCGACTTCGCTTTCTACCTGGACTACTACACCAAGCAGAGCGGGAGCGGCGTCGAGGTGCTCGGCCCGCAACGCTGGCGGGTCAAGGCGAATTGGAAGATCGGCGCGGAGAACTTTGCCGGCGACATGTACCACACCCCGCAAACCCATACGAGTGTCGTCGAGATCGGGCTGTTCCGTGAACCGAAGGCCGAAAAGCGCAAGGACGGCAACACCTACTGGGCCGGCAAAGGCGGCGGAACCACCTACAAGTTGCCGCCCGGAACTTTCGAGGAACGGGTCGGTTACGTCGGATACCCCGACGAGATGATCACGCGGATGAAAGAACAGTGGACCCAGGAGCAGATCGACGTCATCGGTCGCGACGGCTTCATGATCTCGGCAGCATCGCTGTTCCCCAATCTCAGCCTTGTCCACAACTGGCCCAAGGTCGGCGAGTCCGACGACGTGCTCCCGTTCATCTCGTTGCGCCAGTGGCAACCGATCAGCGCGGACGAGACGGAGGTCCTCTCGTGGTTCGTCGTGGACAAGGAGGCGCCCGAGGAGTTCAAGAAGCTCTCGTACAAGGCCTATCTCATGTGCTTCGGCAGCAGCGGCATGTTCGAGCAGGACGATGTCGAGAACTGGGTCTCGTTGACCAACACCGCAGCCGGCTCAATGGCTCAGCGTCTACTCCTCAACGGCCGGATGGGCATGCTCCACGACGACAGCCCGGTGGTGGCGCCGCTGACCGCCGACGAGTTCGCCGGCCCCGGCGTCGCCCACGTCGGTTACGGCGAGTACAACCAACGACACCTCCTCAACACATGGGCCGACCACCTCGATATGGAACCTCCGCAGGTCGCCCAGATCCGGGTCGGCGCACCCGAACTCGGTACATCCTGCGATTCGAGCACAGTGGAGACCTCGGCATGACCACACACATCCCCATCCGATCCGATCAATCCCCGCTCGGCCAGGACGCCGCTCGCACCGAGGCCACCGGACCATCACTGCCGTTCGACGACGCGCGACACCTGACGGCGCACAAGTGGTTGGTCGACGAAACCTACATCCTGGATCACCAGGACTACGAGACCTGGCTTGACTCGCTGAGCGAGGACATCCATTACTTCATGCCCATCCGGATCACCACCGCGCTCAACTCCGGTTACGACACTGCAAAACGCATGGCCCACTTCGACGAGGACAAGTACTCGCTGAGCAGGCGCGTCGCGCGCTTCCACACCGAGCACGCCTGGACCGAGGACCCGCCCTCGCGGATCCGCCATCACCTGAGCAACGTGCGGACCTTCGCCACCGACACGCCCGACGAGTTGATCGTCGAATCCGCGGTCCTACTGTTCCGGAGTCGTGGTGATGTCCGCGAGGCGTCGCTGATCTCTGCGGGTCGCACCGACCTGCTGCGCCGGGAGGGCTCCGTGTGGCGACTTGCCCGTCGCCACATAGCAGTTGACGAGTCGGTGCTCCGCACCCAGAACCTGGCGATCTTCCTGTGAAGCTCTCTTGGGAGGGGGAAGCAGAAGACGCCGCTGCCAACGCGCTTGCCGGAGCGCAGCTCGCCGGGCTTCAGGAACACCAGGACGGGCCCGCACTGACGATCGGCAACGAGTTCTCTGAGATCGAGGTGTCGAAGGTGCTGACGCGCAACGGCGCTCGCATCCTCATCCGCTCACCGCGGTCCGGTCAGTGGATCACGCTCGACCCCCTCGAGCTCGAAGCCCTCACCTGGCAGAACGACGCAACGCTCTCCGCAATGGTCGGGAGTCCGTTCAGCCCGCTGATCACCGAGGAGGACCAGGCATGAGTGGGTGGCTGGACGGAAAACGCGCTCTGATCGTCGGCGGCGGATCGGGTATCGGACGGGCGGTGGTCGAGACATTCTGCGCGGAAGGGGCCCGGGTGTCGGTACTCGAGATCAGCGAGGACAAGTGCCGAGCACTCGAGTCCGAGCGACCAGAGGTACTCGTCATCGCGGGTGACGCGACAACCCTCGCGGCGAACGACGCCGCCGTCGCCGCGACGGTGGATCGCGACGGCGGTCTCGACGTCCTCGTCAACTGCGTCGGGGTATTCGACTTCTACCGGAAGCTCGCCGAACTCGACCCCGAGACAATGGGTTCGGCCTTCGACGAGATGTTCTCCATCAACGTCAAGTCCCATCTGTTCAGCGTGAAGAGCGCCATGGATGAGCTTGCCCGGTCGAAGGGGAACGTGATCCTCACCGAGTCCACCTCGTCCTACTACCCGGGACGGGGTGGGACGCTCTACGTGTCCTCGAAGTTCGCGGTCCGCGGGCTGGTCACCACCCTCGCGTATGAAATGGCACCCGACGTCCGGGTCAACGGCGTCGCGCCGGGCGGCACGCTCAACACCGATCTGCGGGGCCTGTCGTCCCTGGGGATCACCGCCCGAAGACTCGACGGGCCCGATCGCGCGAGCGAGCTCGCCGGCCGCACTCCGCTGGCCGTCGCGCTCTCGGGCGCCGATCACGCGTGGAGTTATGTCTTCCTCGCGTCGGACCGGGCGCGTGGAATCACAGGTCGCGTCATGCATTCCGACGGCGGCATGGGAATCAAGGCCTGATCACGCCTCGCGCGTGACTGTCTGTTATCTGGAGGACGCACATGGCTGTGCTGAAAGTTGATCTGAGTGCGTGCCAGGGGTACGCGAATTGCGTTGTCGGAGCCGATGACTACTACGACCTCGACGACGATGGTCTTGTCGTCTTGTTGCAGGCCGAGGTCGGCGACGGTGAACGCGCGCGTGTCGAGGCCGCAGCCAAGAGCTGTCCGGTCTCGGCGCTGTGGTTGGAGGACGAATGAGCACTCGCGTGGTCATCGCCGGCGGTTCGGTGGCCGGGATACGCATGGCGAAGGCGTTGCGGCAGTTCGGTTTCACCGGGACCATTCAAGTCTTCGAAGCCGAGCACGAGGTTCCTTACGACAAGCCCCCGCTGTCCAAGCTCGCCGTCGACTCTGATCCCCACGTACCGCTGATCACCCGGTCGGAGGCCCAGGACCTCGGGGTCGAGCTCCATCTCGGTCGCGCCGTGGCCGCCGTCCGGCCCGGTGACGACGAGATCGATCTCGACGACGGTGCCGTCGTCAGATACGACCACCTCGTCATCGCCACCGGCGCAAAGGCGCGTCCGTCGCCCTGGACCAGCGACGGCGTCTACGTGCTCCGCGGCATCGATGACGCGCGGACGCTGCGCGAACGCCTGACGACGTCACGCAGACTCTTGATCATCGGTGCCGGCTTCATCGGCTCCGAGGTGGCCGCGCTCGCGCGCGCCAACGACCTCGAGGTGACGATCGTGGACAGCGCACCGATCCCGATGGCGCGAGTCGTGGGCGACGAGCTCGGGAAGAGGTTCGTCGATCTGCACCACGCGCACGGTGTGACAACGAAGTTCGGCGTGGCCGTTCATGACATGACGCGCGCAGACGGCTCGATCCGGACGCTGCTCTCGAACGGCTCCGAGATCCGCACCGACACCGTCCTCGTCGGGATCGGCGCATCCCTCAACACCGAATGGCTCGCCGGCGCCGGGCTTGCCGACGCCGAAGGCGTGCGGTGCGACGAATACGGTCGGGCGCTCGGCCACGCGAACATCTCGGCGATCGGCGACGTCTCGGCATGGTTCCGTCCCAGTACCGGGGCGCACAGCCGAATCGAACACTGGACCAACGGAATCGAGCAGGCCGCAGCCGTCGCTGCACGACTGGCCGGCAAGGAGGACACACCACCACACGACCCGGTGGCATACGTGTGGAGCGATCAGTACGACTGGCGCATCCACCTCTTCGGGATCCGCCCCGCCGGCGTCGATCCCGAGGTCACCGAGGAAGCTGATCCGTTCCGGCTGGTCGCGGTTTGGAGAGACGGGAGCGGAGAGGTCACCGGCGGGATGGCGGTGAACTGGCCCCGTGAATCGGTCCGGCTCCGCAAGTCGATCGCGGCGCGCAATGCATCCCGTGCGTCGTCGCACGAAGCGGTGACCGCATGAGCGTCCTCTCGCACGCGGATCTCCGCGAACAGATCGCGATCGGTTGCCGGGTTCTCGCCGCACGGGAACTCGCTCCCGGAATCCTCGGACACATCAGTGTCCGCATCGACGAAGCGCGGGTGCTCGTCCGGTGCCGCGGACCCCGCGAGCGGGGTCTCGCCCATACCACCGCTGACGACATCCGCCTGGTGACGATGGACGGTTTTCCGGGCGCTCCTGGCGAACTCGACGAACACCGGCCGCCGGCCGAGCTCCCGCTGCACACCCGTGTGCTGCACCATCGTCCCGACGTCAACTGCGTGGTCCACGCACACCCCCGGGATGTGGTGGCTGCCAACCTCGCCGGGCTGCCCATCCTGCCGATCGTCGGCGCCTACGACATCCCCGGAGCGGTCCTGGCACACGGCGGAGTCCCGGAGTACCCGCGGTCCGCCCTCATCCACACCGAGGGACTGGGTGACGAGGTGGCGACGGCACTGGGTGACCGTCCGGTCGTCGTCATGCGCGGCCACGGCCTCACCGCCACCGGCGGGTCTGTCGAGGAAGCGGTTCTGCGAGCAGCCTCGGTGGCGACAATCGCCTCGCTCTCCTTGGCGGTCGTCGCGGCCGGTGGCACGGTCCGCCCCATACCGCCGGAGGACCTGGCCGACCTGCCCGACCTCGGCGGCTCGCTCAACCTCGACACCGCGTGGCGGCACGAGGTGACGCGCCTGAACCCCGGCGACTGACGTGGTTCGGCGGCCCCGGTCGCCGAACCACCGCTCGTTTCCCGCCCTAGAGAGAATCGACAGCGAGATCCCATGTTGCACTTGCCTCCCGGATACGAAACTCACCACACGAAGGTTCCGGCCGCCTTCGCCGACTACCGCACCACCGTGTTGCGTCATCCCAAGCAACCGCTCAAACTCCTACCGCACCGCCTGACCGAACTGAGCGGGCCGGTCTTCGGCGAGGACCGCCTACGCCCCGGTGACAGCGACCTCACGATCGCCAACGGCGGCGAGGCGCTCGGTCAACGCATCCTCGTCCACGGAAGAGTACTGGACGGTGACCGAAAGCCCGTCCCGCACGCGTTGATCGAGATCTGGCAGGCGAACGCGGGTGGACGTTACCGGCACACCGGCGACAACTGGCCGGCGCCGCTGGATCCGCATTTCAACGGTCTGGGTCGGTGCATCACCGACGCCGAGGGCCGCTACACCTTTACGACGATCAAGCCGGGCCCGTACCCGTGGCGGAACCATGACAACGCCTGGCGCCCCGCGCATATCCACTTCTCGTTGTTCGGGACCGCGTTCACACAACGCCTGGTGACACAGATGTACTTCCCCGACGACCCGATGTTCTTCCAGGACCCCATCTTCAACGCCGTGCCGGCCGAGGCGAGGCACCGGATGGTGAGCATCCCCGACCACGACGCCGACGTCGAGAACTGGGCTCTTGCCTTCCGTTTCGACATCGTGCTGCGCGGGCGGGAAGCCACCGTGTTCGAGAGCGAGGACGACCATGATGACTGACCACGTGGCACCGGTGTACGAGGTAACCCGCGGGGATTTCACGACCGCGGCCTACGGCCCGACGCCGTCACAGACGGTGGGACCGTACTGGCACATCGGCCTGCTCTGGGATGACGGGCCCGACGTCGTGTCCGGTGACCATGCCGACCGCATCACCGTCGCGATCACCGTGGTCGACGGAGACGGGCAGCCCGTCGCGGACGCGATGGTCGAGACGTGGCAGGCGGACGGCGAGGGTCGGTTCCCGGTGCGGGACGGTGGGCTGACGACGTTCCGGGGCTTCGCACGCAGCCCGGCCGACGGAACCGGCACCGCGATCATCCACACCGTAAAACCCGCTGTGTTGCCGGCCGAGGACGGGCTCGTCGAAGCCCCGCACATCGACGTCTCGATCTTCGCCCGCGGAATGCTCGATCGCCTGGTCACCCGCATGTACTTCCCGGAGGACACCACCGCACACGCGCTCGATCCGGTTCTCTCCACGCTCTCCGGGCACGACCGTCCCAAACTGATCGCCACCCGTGTCAACGACGGCTACTCATGGACGGTTCATGTCCAGGACTCCGACCCCCTGGGTCGGGAGACACCCTTCTTCGTGGTCTGAGAATGGCATTGATGTCGACCCGAGGCGAGCTCTTCGATCCCCTGTTCGGCGCGGACCGTGTGGGCGCAGAGTTGTCCGACGAGGCCTGGGTACGCGCCATGCTCGACGTCGAGGCCGCCCTTGGCCGGGCCCAGGCGACGATCGGGCTGCTCAGCGCGGAGCAGTGTGCCGCAATCGAGACGTCGGTGGCCGAACTCGGCGCTCCCGGTGGTGTCGACATCGCCGAACTGGGGCGCGCCGCCGTCAACGGGGGCAACCCGGTCATTCCTCTCGTGAAGATCCTGCGCGAGCGGGCGACACTCCTCGGCGTAGAGCCCGAACTGGTTCATCAGGGCGCGACCAGCCAGGACATCCTCGACAACGCTCTGCTGCTCATCCTCCGTCGCGGTGGTTCGATCGTCGTCGACGATCTGCATTCCGCGGCTGACGCCGCCGCCGACCTGGCACACATCCACCGGGAGACGCCCATGGTGGCACGCACCCTCGGACAGCAGGCCCTGCCGTCGACCTTCGGTCTACTCGCCACCACATGGTTCACGTCCCTCGATCGTGCCGCCACCCGCCTCGGCGCGGCGTTGTCGGCAGCGCCCGTTCAATTCGGCGGCGCCGCAGGAACTCTGGCAGCATCTCACCCGCACGGACTCCGCGTTTCCGACGCCCTCGCCGACGATCTCGGGCTGTCCCGTGCGGTGGCGCCGTGGCACACCGACCGCACCCCGGTCCTCGAGATCGCCACGGCGCTCGGGGTCGCCGCCGCCGCGGTGTCCAAACCGGCCACCGACATTGTCGCCATGTCATCGACCGAGGTGGCCGAGGTCGCCGAACAGAACCCCGGCGGCTCGTCGGCGATGCCCCACAAGCGGAATCCGACGGCGGCCGTCACTGCCCGGGCTTCGGCACGTCGCGCACCCGGTCTGGTCGCCACCGTTCTCGCGAACTCCGACCACGAATTCAACCGGGCCGGCGGACCATGGCACGCCGAGTGGGAAACCCTCACCGGTCTTCTCGGCTGCACGGGCGGAGCGGCGTCCCGACTCGCGACCAGCCTCCAAGGGCTCGAGGTGGACTCGGACGCGATGGCCCGGAATCTCCAACTCACCGGGGGACACATCCTGGCCGAACGGGTCACCGCGGCGCTCGCCCAGGTCACCTCGGAGGCAAGGGATATCGTCACGCGCGCAGCACGATCAGGAAGCCGTCTCAGCGAATCGCCCGAGATCACCCGCCACCTCGATACCGCACGAATCGCCGAACTCACTGACCCCACCAACTATCTGGGGCACGCCACCGACCTGGTGGACCGGGCCCTGGCCGCACGCCGAGGAGAGATGTCATGACAGTCGAACTCGACCACGAACAGTTCGGGGACCCGGATGCTCCCGTCGTCGTTCTCCTGGGCGCGCTTGGCACCGACCTCTCGGTCTGGGAACCTCAGATCAGCGCGCTGTCAGCAGATTTCCGTGTAGTCGCGGTCAACCTCCGGGGTCACGGATGGTCGTCGGCGCCCGCCGGACCGTACTCCGTCGCCGATCTCGCCGGTGACGTCCTGACCCTGCTGGACACCCATCACATCGACAGTGCTCATTTCGCCGGCGTCGGCCTGGGAAGTATCGTCGGTCAGCACGTCGCTGCCCATCATCCGGCCCGCACCCTCACTCTCACCCTGATCGCCGTCGGCGCCGCAGGAACGTCTGCAACATGGGCCGAGCGTTCCCGACTTGCCCGCGAACACGGGATTGCCGCGATCGTTCCCGAAGCGATCACCGGCTGGGTCACCGAAGGTCTGGCGAAGAACGCCCCCGAACTCGTCGACCGCCTCCGTGAGACATTATGCCGAATGACGCCTGCGGCGTACGCGTCCTGCTGCGATGCGCTTACCGAATGGGACGGCGGCGCACATGATCGCGCCCGCATCGTGGCCCCCACGCTGGTGCTGGGCGCCACCGCACACGACACCGGGCCGGGAAGCGTCGCCCGCCAGTGGGCGCGAGAGATCGCCGGCAGCAGGTTCCACGCGGTCGGGGCGTGCGGCGAACTCGCCAACCTCGAGCAGGCGGGTCGGGTCACCGAGTGCCTGCGCCGGCACCTCAGCGCGGAGTTCACAGACACCTACACGAACGGAATGACCGTCCGGCGTGCGGTACTAGGCGAAGCGCACGTGGACCGGTCCATCGCCGAGAGCACCGAATTCACCGCGCCCTTCCAGGATTTCATCACCCGAACGGCGTGGGGCGACATCTGGTCCCGTCCGGGGCTCGACCATCACACCAGACGGCTCCTCACGTTGGCGATCCTCACCGCGGTCGGCAACGAGCACGAACTCGACATGCATATCCGGGCCGCCCTGCGCGCCGGCGTCGACCCGGAGCTGCTCGTCGAGGTCTTTCTCCACACCGCGGTGTATACGGGCGTGCCGAACAGCAACCGGGCATTCGCCCTCGGCAAGAGGGCGCTCGCCGATCACGCTACCGAGTGACCTCAGGCGTCAAAGACCTGCTGGGCCACCTTCATAGCCGACAACGCCGCGGGCGCGCCGCAGTACCCCGCGGTGTGCACGATCGCCTCGACGACCTCGTCCCGCGTCAGACCGTTGTTTAATGCGGCCCGAACATGTCCCGCGAGTTCCTCGTGCGCTCGTAGGGCGGTGAGCATTCCGATGTTCAGCAGGCTCCGATCACGACGCTCGAGACCAGGTCGGTTCCATACGGCGTCCCAGACGTGTTCAGTTACGAACTGTTGCAGGACAGCCGATTCCGTTCCTTCGGTGCGGGCGAGCACCCGATCGACGAACTCGTCACCCATCACCTGCCGGCGGACGTCGAGCCCGTCCCGAAAGGACTGAGAGGCGTTGTCGAAGCTGTTGTCAGACATACACTCATCGTCGCAGATCTCACGATCGCAATCGACCGGTGAGCAGATGCGCCCGTTCGAGCAGAAGTACACCCATCTCGCCGACCCGCTCCGGCCGGAACCTCGTCTCGACGCCGGTGAGACTCAGCGCCCAGGCCGGCCGTCCCGCACGATCGAAGACCGCCGCACCCAAACCCCAACTTCCCTCGACGAGCAACCCAGGGTTGAGCGCGTAGCCGGTCTCGCGGGTCGACTCGATCCGCGAACGAATGTCGGCATCGGAATGTGCTCTGCCCCAGTTGCCGAGAAGGTCGACTCGGGACAGGTACTCGTCGATTTCGCGCGCCGGGAGATGACTGAGAATCGCCAGACCGGCCGACGCCACGCCCAGCGGGAACCGCACTCCCTCGTGAAGCACGTGAGACCGCAGCGGGAAGCTCCCCTCCTCACTCAGCACGCAGACCGTCTCGTCACCCCGGCGGGCGGACAGGAACGCGCTCTCCCCCGTTTCTCTCGCGAGACGAGCGACCACGTCGTGTGCCTGCTCGCCGATGTCATATCGTGCAGCCGCTCCCGCGCCCAGCAGATAGAGTTCCGGCCCCAGTGTCCACCTGCCCGTGCCGCGGTCACGATCGACGAGTCCTTCTGCGGCCAGGGACATCAGCAGTCGGTGCACAGTCGGGCGTGCCAAACCTGTCGCCAGACCGAGCTCGGTCGTCGAGGCCCCAGCGGGCTCGGCCGCGCCCACCGCCCGCAGGAGCGCTCCGACGCGCGCGACGACGTGCGGACGCTCATCACTCGTTGCGTTCACAGAATGAACGTAGCTGACGCAGATGCTCACCGTGCGAGCAGCTCACGAGTGGGTTGGCCGTACATATTGCACTCCAGCGCAACGACATTGTTGAGTCATACGAGAGCGGACGATGTCTGCTGACCGAACGATAAAGGAGAAGTGTTGTCGTCCAAGGTGTACGTGTCAGTCGCCGAAGCAGTGGCCGATGTCCGGGAGGGAGCGAGTATCGCGGTGGGCGGTTTCGGGTTGTGCGGCATTCCCGATGCGCTCATCGACGCACTGGCGGAGTCGGCCGTCACCGGTCTCGAGGTCTTCTCCAACAATTGCGGCGTTGACGACCACGGTTTGGGAGTGCTTCTGCGCCAAGGACGTATCCGCCGGGTCACCGCGTCCTATGTGGGCGAGAACAAGGAGTTCGCACGCCAGTACCTTTCCGGCGAACTCGAAGTGGAACTCACCCCCCAGGGAACGCTCGCCGAGCGACTGCGGGCGGGCGGAGCGGGTATCCCCGGCTTCTACACACCTGCCGGTGTCGGCACCCCTGTCGCCGACGGCGGACTACCCTGGCGCTACGCGGCCGACGGATCGGTCGCCCTGGCCTCACCACCCAAAGAGACCCGGGTCTTCGACGGCAAACCGTACGTCTTCGAGGCAGGGATCACCGCCGACTTCGCGCTCGTGCACGCGGCGGTCGGCGACACGGACGGCAACCTCCTGTTCCACAAGTCCGCGATGAACTTCAACCCGCTGGCTGCGATGGCCGGCAAGGTCACCATCGCCCAGGTCGAGCGTCTCGTCGAACCCGGTGAGATCGACCCGGACGCAGTGCATCTACCCGGTGTCTACGTGCAGCGGATCGTCCACACCGGACCGCAGGAAAAGCGAATCGAGAAGCTCACCGTCAGCGTCCCGTCCGATCAAGGCCGCTGCGTCTCCACCGCATCGGCTCCGGTCGTCGGATGGACCCGCGACCAGATGGCCGCCCGCGCCGCTACCGAGATGACCGACGGCGAGTACGTCAACCTCGGCATCGGCCTTCCAACGCTCATCCCCTCCTACCTCCCGTCCGATGTCCGGGTGACCCTCCACTCGGAAAACGGAATCCTGGGCACCGGCGGTTATCCGGCGGCGGACGCGGTCGACCCCGACCTGATCAACGCGGGCAAGGAGACCGTCACCGTGCGGGACGGGGGCGCGTTTTTCGACTCGGCCCGCTCTTTCGGCATGATCCGTGGCGGCCACATTGATACCGCAGTTCTCGGCGGCATGCAGGTGTCGTCCACCGGCGACCTCGCGAACTGGATGATCCCGGGCAAGATGGTCAAAGGCATGGGCGGCGCCATGGATCTCGTCCACGGCGCGTCGCGCGTGATCGTCCTGATGGAGCACACGGATCGCGCCGGGAACCCGAAAATCCTCGACACGTGCACCTTGCCCCTCACCGGCCAGGGGGTCGTGAACCGGATCATCACCGATCTCGGCGTCATCGACGTGGAGGATTACGGCCTGGTGCTCCGCGAGCTGGCACCCGGTGTGGCCGTCGAGCACATGACCACCGCGACCGGCGCAACCCTGCACATCGACATCGACTCACAACCGATTACGTAGACCCACCAGAAATGGCCAAACCCAGCACCTCGAGGGGTGCTGGGTTTGGCGAAAAGGGGTGGGTTTGCGCGGTTAGATCGGCATCAGGAAGTGCTTGCGCGGGGTCTTGAGGACCTGCTTGTCGCGTAACTGCGCCAACGCCTTCCGGAGCTGCAGGCGGGTCTCGGCGGGCTCGATCACCGCGTCGACGTAGCCGCGTTCGGCCGCGAGGTACGGCGTGGCCATCATCGTGTTGTAGAAGTCGATGAAGTCACGACGGACCTTGTCGGCCTCGGCGGCCGAGAGTCCCTCGGTCTGACGGCGGGTGAGCACCGCGGCAGCCGATTCGGCGCCCATCACTGCGATCTTGGCGGTCGGCCAGGCGAAGTTGATGTCGGCACCGAGGTGCTTTGACCCCATCACCGCGTAGGCACCGCCGTAGGCCTTGCGCAGCACCACGGTGACCTTCGGGACGTCGGCCTCCACGTAGGCGTAGAGGAAGCGACCCGACCGGCGGATGGTGCCCTTCTGCTCCTCGGCGAGGCCGGGGAGGATGCCGGGCGTGTCCACGAGGAACACGAGCGGGATGTTGTAGGCGTTGCAGATGCGGACGAACCGCGTCGCCTTCTCCGACGAATCGGTGTCCAGCACACCGGACATGACGCTCGGCTGGTTGGCGACGACGCCCACCGACCGGCCGTCGACGCGCGCGTAACCGGTGATGATGTTGGGTGCGAACAATTCTCCCACCTCGTGGAAGGCACCGTCGTCGAACAACCGGATGATGATGTCCTTCATGTCGTACCCGGCGTTGTCGTTGTCCGGCATGAAGTCGTTGAGCGACAGATCCGACTCGGTGATCTCGGGTTCGAGACCCGGGTTGATCACCGGCGGCTGCTCGTAGGCGCTCGACGGCATGTACTGCAGGTACTCGCGGACCCAGTCGAAGGCGGCCTTCTCGTCGGGCGCGATGTGGTGGATGTTGCCCCAGCGCGCCTGGTTGTGGGCGCTGCCCAGGTCTTCGGCGGAGATCTCCTCGCCGTTGACCTGCTTGAGCACGTCCGGGCCGGTGACGAACATGTACGACTTGTCCTCGACGGCGACGAGGATGTCGGTGTTGGCCGGGGTGTAGACGGCACCGCCGGCGCACTTGCCGAGGATGACCGAGATCTGCGGTGCGAGACCGGAGAGCAGGTCGTTGCGGCGACCCATCTCGGCGTACCAGGCGAGCGAGGTAACGGCATCCTGGATGCGGGCGCCGGCCGAGTCGTTGATGCCGACCATCGGGCAGCCGATCTTGCCCGCCCACTCCATCAGTGACGCAACCTTGCGGCCGAACATCTCACCGACGGTGCCGCCGAATACGGTCTGGTCGTGCGAGAACGCGGCGACGGGGCGTCCGTGAACGAGGCCGTGACCGGTGACCACACCGTCGCCGTAACCGCTCTCCGCGGCGCCCGGCATCTTGGCGAGCGCGCCGATCTCGACGAACGTCCCCGGGTCGAACAGCATGGCCAGGCGTTCGCGAGGGGAACAGATCCCCTTCGCCGCACGCTTGGCGACTGCCTTCTCCCCTCCGGGTTCGCGAGCGGCCTCCAGCTTTTGCCGGAGGTCGGCGAGCTTGCCTGCGGTGGTGTCAGTCACGGTCCTTCACTTTCTACGCGACCACGATGTCTCGTTGAAGCTACTTCTTATCAAGCTCGCCGAGACGCGTGGCCAGATCGGCGCCGATCTTGGCGATGTACGGCTCGTCCACGATCGACAGGTGGTCGCCGCCGATGTGGATGATCTCGAGGTCGTCGACGACCTCGCCCCACCGGCCGTCCTCGTCGATCTCGGCCCACTGCGGTTCGAGCTCTATCGCCCCGGCGTGCATCTTGTCGGCGCGGTACAGCACGACCTTGCCGTCGTACGGTTCCGGCGCGATGTTGCTGAGCACGCGGTTCTCGATGAACGAGGTCCGCTGGTGTTCGATGATGCCGCCGGGGATCTTGGTGCCCGACATCGACATCATCTCCATGATGATCGCGAACTGTCCCTCGTCGTCGGCCTCGACGAGCCGCTCCATCGGGATCGGCACGTCCGGGTCGAGGTCGTAGTTGCGGATCGCGAACTCTTTCCACCGTTCCAGGCGGGCCCGCTTGGTGTCGGGGGTCTCGGTCATGTCCTCCCGCGGACGCACGACGTCGATCAGGCCGACGAAGGCGACCTCTTCACCGGCTTCGCGGAGAACCTGGGCGACCCCGTAGGCGAGGGCACCACCGAACGACCAACCGACCAGCACGTACGGCCCGTTCGGCTGCAGTTCACGCAGACGCGGGATGTATTCGCGGACACGGTCTTCGATCGTTCCCTCGACGCCGCGGTCGAAACCGATGACCGGCCGGTCGTCGGGCAGACGCTTGAGCAGCGCCTCGTACGACGAGGTGTTGCCGCCGGCCGGGTGGAACAACAGGATCGGGGTCGGGTCGCCCGCTGCGGGGTCGTAGACCTTCTTGTCCTCGGGAACCAGACGCAGATAGCGCAGGAATCCGTCGGTCGACGCGCCGGCATCGAGGTGCTCGCGAACGTAGTTCGACATCTCCTCGATGGTCTCCGAGTCGAGGATGTCCTCGACGTCGATGTCGCCACCGGTGCGCTCGTTGAGGCGGTCGGTGAGCTGCTGGGCCATCTCCTCCGACAGGACCGGCAGCTTGTTGAAGATGCCACCCGCGGACTTCTTGGTCACGACCGCGTAGGTGCCGAAGGTCAGACGCTCGGCCGCATCACGCGGCGGGACATCCGAACCCGCGGCCTCGGCGACGGCCTTCTGCGAGGTGATGTCGGTGGCCGGCCTGGTCTCCGCCTTGGGCGCGGGAGCCGTGACCGGCTCCGGGTCGGTGCCCGGGGAGGTCGCGACGGCGTCCTCGACGTCGACGACGTCCTGGGCCACCTCTTGCTTCGGCTCCGGCGACTCCTCGACGGCCGGCAGGCCCGACGATGCGTCCTTGGCGTTCTGCTCGTCGATGTAGGCGTTGAGCGCTGCGGTGTCGAGTTCGCCTCCGCCGCCGGCGTTCTCGGCGAGGTCGTCGAGCTGGTCGCGGTGGGTGACCGCGAACTCGACGAACTTCTGGACGTCGGCCAGGTTCGCCTGGCGCATCGCCTGCAGCTGCAGCTGCGGGATGTCGAACTCGTACTCGACGCGGTTCTTGATCCGCACGGCCATCAGCGAATCCAGGCCCAGCTCGATGAGCGGGATCTCGCGCGGCAGGTCCTCGGGGTCGTAACCCATCGACTCGCCGACGATGATCGCGAGGCGATCACCCACGGTCTCACCGGATTCCGGGTTCCACTTGTTCCCGATGTCGTCGACGACCTCGTCCTCGACGACGACCTTGTCGTCGGCGAACGCCGCGGCCCCGGACTCGGGGGCCGCCGCCGGCGCGGACACCGTGCCGGCGGTCTCGTCGAGGTCGCCGGTGACGACGGCCTCGAAGAGCAGACGGAAGTTCTTGTCGGCCTTCACATGCAGGCTCACCGACGCGCCGCCCGGATGCGGGCTCAGCGTGGTGGTGACGGTGCCCGCCTTCGGGATCTCTCCGTGCGACACCGCGGCACCGACCGCGGCGTTCTTCAACACCTGAGCGGCGGCGGCGTGCACCAGGGCGCGCGGGTCGGTGACGGCGGCGGCGTTGACCTCCCAGGCGTGCCGGCCGTCGGGCAGCGCGACATGCGATCCGGGGACCGAACCGGCCGAACCACCCGACGACAGCTGCGCCTTGAGCCAGAACTCCTTGCGCTCGAAGCGGGTTCGCGGGATGGCGGCGTAACCGCCGGTGCCGAACAGCGACGCGACGTCGACCGGGTGGCCGTGCACGTACAGCTTCATCAGGGCGTTGACCAGACCGAAGCTCTCGTCTTCCTTGCGACGCAGGGTCTCGATGAGCTCGGCATCGTGCAGTCCGGCCGAGAAGGTCACGGCGGCAACGGAGATCAGGACCGCCGGGTTGGGCGACAGCTCCAGGAACGTGCGGTGACCGTTCTCCACCGACTTCTGGATCGCCTGGCTGAACCACACGCTGTGGCGCAGACCCTTGAGGAAGTAGTCGATGGTGTGGACCGGCTCGTGACCCGCGCGGTAGAACACCTCGCGGTCGACCGAGCTGTAGAACCCGGTGGTGAGGCGTCGCGGCTCGATGCCGGTGAGCTCGTAGGCGAGTTCACCGAGGATCGGGTCCATCTGCGAGGTGTGGCTCGCGCCCTTGGTCTGCAGCTTGCGGCCGAGCTTGCCCTCGGCCTCGGCCCGCTCGACGATCGCGTCGACCTGCGACTCCGGTCCGCCGATGACGGTGTGCGTCGGCGCTGCGTAGACGCAGATCTCCAGGTCGGGGTAGTCGACGAGGACGTCGTTGATGTCCTCGGCGCTGTACTCGACCAGTGCCATCAGGCGGATGTCGTCACCCTGCAGCATCGACTCGCCCTCGCCCATCAGTCGCGAACGCTGGCAGATGACGCGGGTCGCGTCCTCCAGCGACAGGCCGCCGCTGATGTAGGAGGCCGAGGCCTCGCCCATCGAATGCGGCACCAGGACACCGGGTTCCGCTCCGTGATGGCGCAGCGTGTCGGCGAGTGCGACCTGAATGGTGTAGATGCCGACCTGGCTGGTCTCGATGCCGTAGGTCTGCTCGTCGTCGAGGAACATCTCGGCGATCGAGTAACCCAGCTCGTTCTGGATGAGCGCGTCGACGCGGTCGACGTACTTCGCGAAGATCGGGTTCTCGGTGTAGAGCTGCTTGGCCATCTTGCGGTGCTGCGAACCGAAGCCGGACAGCAGCCACACGGCCGACGCCGCATCCGGCGAATCCGACGAGTACACAAGGGGATTGCCCTTGCCCTCGGCGACCGCGCGGACACCGGTGATGGCGTCCTCATGGGTGCGGGCCATCACCACGGCACGCGACCGACCGTGGTTGCGGTGCGCGAGTGCGCGTCCGATGTCGGCGAGCGGGGTGGCCCGGCCCTCGTCGGACTCGAGCCACTCGAGCAGGTCGGCGGCGGTCTTGCGGCGACGCGACGGCAGGAAGCCGGAGATCACCAGCGGGACCACCGAACCCTCGACGGCACACGGCGCGAAGCCCTCGGCCGGGTCGGTCGCGGTCTCGGCGACCACCGGCTCGACATTCTTGGCCTGCGCGGCCAGGACGGCCCGCTCGGCCTCGGTCAGGAACTCGTCCTCGTCGTCGAGATCCGGCTCGCCGGGCAGAGACTCGGTGGCCGGGAGCTCGGAGGCCCCGGCGTCGACCGCAGCCGTCTCCGGCTTCAGGTCGCTGGGCAGGACCTCGCGGACCACCACGTGGGCATTGGTGCCGCCGAAGCCGAAGCCGGAGATGCCGGCAACGGCGTGGCCCGAGTAGCGGGGCCACTCGGTGGCCTCCGGGATGACCTTCAAATTGGTCGCGTCGAACTGGATGTACGGGTTGGGGCCGCTGTAGTTGCGCGACGCCGGGATCACGCCGTTCTTCAGCGCGAGGACGACCTTGGCGATCGCACCCGCACCCGCGGCGGATTCCATGTGTCCGTAGTTGGTCTTCACCGAACCGAGCAGCATCGGCTTGTCGGGGGTACGGCCGCGCCCGACGACGCGCCCGAGGGCGTCGGCCTCGATCGGGTCGCCGAGGATGGTGCCGGTGCCGTGGGCCTCGACGTAGTCGACGGTGCGCGGGTCGATCGCCGCATCGGTGTACGCCGAACGCAACACCTCGACCTGGGCCTCCGGGTTCGGGGCGGGCAGACCGTTGGAACGACCATCGGAGTTGACGGCCGAACCGGCGATGACCGCGAGGACGTCGTCGCCGTCGCGGCGGGCGTCGGCCATGCGCTTGAGCACGACGAGACCGCCGCCCTCGGCGCGGATCATGCCGTCGGCGTCGGCGGAGAAGGCCTTGATGTGGCCGTCCTTGGCCTGCGCGCCGATCCGGTCGAAGCCGAGGGTCGCGGCGGGCGTGATCAGCATGTTGACGCCACCGGCGAGGGCGACATCGGATTCGCCGGTGCGCAGGCTGCGGACCGCCTGGTGGATCGCGACCAGCGACGACGAGCACGCGGTGTCGATGGCGATCGACGGTCCGCGGAAGTCGTAGAAGTAGGAGACGCGGTTGGCGACGATGGCCGTCGAGGTACCGGTCAGCGCGTACGCCGCGGTGTCCTCGGCGCCCTCACCGAGCCCGAGGGTCGCGAGCAGCTGGTAGTCGTTGGTCGACGTTCCGATGAACACACCGACCGGCGCACCCTTGAGGTCGCTTGGCGGGATGTGGGCGTGCTCCAGCGCCTCCCAGGTGAGTTCCAGCGCGAGCCGCTGCTGCGGATCGACCATCTCGACCTCGCGCGGGCTCATCTGGAAGAAGTCGGCGTCGAACGAGCGCACGTCGTCGAGGTAGCCGCCCTTGATGTTCGACGATTCGAGGATCTCGGCGAAGCGCGGATCGGAGGTGAACTCGGTCCACCGTCCCTCGGGCAGGTCGGAGATGCCGTCGACGCCGCCGACGAGCGCCTCCCAGGTCGACTCCGGGGTGGTGCCGGATTTGGGGAAACGGGTCGACAGACCGACGATCGCGATGTCGTCGTCCGCGGTGCGCTCACGCTGCCAGAAGGTGTCGGCGGTGTCGTCGAGGCCCTCGTCGGGGTCGCCGTCGATGATGCGCTGCGCGAGGGACGAGATCGTCGGGTGGTTGTAGACCACGGTCGCGGTCAGGATGACCCCGGTCTTGTCCTCGACGTCGGCGGCGAGCGCCACGGCATCGCGCGAGGAGAGTCCGAGTTCTTCCATCGGGCGGTCGACGTCGATCTGGGCGACCGGCACGGCCGTCGCCTGCGACACCCATTCCCGCAGCCAGTCCCGCAGTTCGTCGACGGTGAGGTCACCGGCGGTCTCGCCGGGGGTGGCCTCACCGTTCGACGTGGCGTCGGTCGAGTCGGCGGTTGCTCCGTCTACCGAACCGGGGGTCTCGAGGGACGAGGCGTCGGGCAGATCGGTGCCGCGGGACTCGTCGGTATTCAGTTCAGACATCGCTTCCAGACTACTGCTCTCGTCGACACCCGAAACCGGGTGCCGGGTGACTGTTGCTGACGATCACCGACACCGCGGCCGTGAACGGGTGCGGACGCGCTATTCCGCAGCGTCCGGGAACGCCGTCTGCTTGTAGCCGCCGCGCAGGCTGCCGTCGATGTAGGCGGCACGGGTGGCCCGGCGGGCGATCTTGCCCGACGAGGTACGCGGGATCGAACCGGCGGGAACCAGCAGGACGTCGCGAGCCATGACGCCGTGGCGCTGCGCGATGGCGGCACGCACGGTGTCGGCGACCTCCTGCGGATCGGCCTTGCGGCCCGGTCCGCGCTCGGCCACGATGACCAGCTGCTCGGAGGCGTCGTCGGGGTCAGGGGTGAGACCGCTGCCGAACTCGAAGACCACGGCGGGCAGCTGGTTCGCCGGCACCGAGAAAGCGGCGACGAAGCCCGGACGCAGCGCGGTGCTGGCCTCCTGGGCGCTGTACTCGAGGTCCTGCGGGTAGTGGTTGCGTCCGTCGACGATGACCAGGTCCTTGACGCGACCGGTGATGTAGAGCTCGCCGTCGAGCCAGACGCCGTAGTCGCCGGTACGCATCCACAGGCCGTCGGCCGGGGCGCCCTCGGAGTGGCTGCCCTCGGGGAGCGGGGCGACGAGCTTGTTGTGGAAGGTCTCCTCGGTCTCGGCGGGCTTGTTCCAGTAGCCGGCGCCGATGTTGAGGCCGTGCAGCCAGATCTCGCCGACGTGACCGTCGGGACGCTCGGAGGCGGTCTCCGGGTCGACGATGACCGCCCACTGGCTCACCGCGACCTGGCCGCAGGACACCTGGGCGACCGAGTTGGGCGTGCCCTCCTCGACGACGGTCAGCTTGCCGGCGTTGAGATCGTCGCGGTCGACGTAGATGACCTTCGCCTCGTTCTCACGCTGGGTCGCGGAGACGAAGAGGGTGGCCTCGGCCATGCCGTAGCAGGGCTTGATGGCCGTCTTCGGCAGGCCGTAGGGCGCGAAGGCCTCGTTGAACTTCTTCATCGAGCTGACCGTGACCGGCTCCGAGCCGTTGATCAGGCCGATGACGTTCGACAGGTCGAGTTCCTCGCCCTCCTTGGGCAGGCCGCGCGCGGCGGCGTGTTCGAAGGCGAAGTTCGGGGCCGCGGCGTAGGTCTCCGCGCCGTCGGCGGCCGCGGCGAGTTCCTTGATCCAGCGGCCGGGGCGGCGGACGAACGCCTGCGGGCTCATGATCGTGATGTAACGACCGCCGAGCGCCGGCAGGATCACGGTCAGCAGACCCATGTCGTGGAACATCGGCAGCCAGGTGACGCCGCGCGCGTTGCGGTCGATCTGGATGGTGTCGGAGATCTGCAGGACGTTCGCGGCGACCGCCTGGTAGGTGATCTCCACGCCTGCGGGGACGCGGGTCGAACCGGACGTGTACTGCAGGTACGCGACGGTGTCCTTGTTGTGGTCCTTGCCCGCGATCGGGGCGACCCAGCTCGAACCCACCGAATCGGGGACCGCGTCGACGGCGATGACGCGCGGGCGCTCCTTGGCCGGCAGCGGCGCGAAGAAGTCGCGGACCGCCTCGGCGGACTTGGTGGAGGTGAGGATCGCGGTCGGCTTGCAGTCGTCGAGGACGGCGTGCAGACGATCGGTGTGGCCGGGCTCGTCGGGCGAGAACAGCGGCACCGCGACGTTGCTGGCGTACAGCGCGGAGAAGAAGCCGATCACGTACTCAAGCGACTGCGGCGCGAGGATCGCAACACGATCACCGGGCTTGGTCACCTGCTGCAGGCGTGCGGCGACCGCGCGCAGGCGCTTGCCGAACTGCGCCCAAGTCAGGTCCTGGGCTTCGCCGTCGCGCTCGCGGCTGTAGTCGATGAAACGGTAAGCCAGCGTGTCGGCCTGCTCACGTACGTTCTGCTCGACGTAGTCGACAAGCGTTGCTTCCTCGGTGAAAGAGATGTTTCCGGTCTCATCGAGAAAGTCTTCGAGTTCAGTCTTCAGCATTCATTACTCCTGTGGCCCCCTCGTGGACTCCCCCACGCGAGTGCAGTTCCCCGGTGACGTCCTTCGGCGACAACACCCGGCGCTTCTGCCATCCACGTCCTGTGCCGACCGCGGGATACGGTAGCGCACGTCCAGTTACACAACGAAAAGCTTGTGATCGTCATGGTCAGCTTCGAAAAAGCGTACGACGGTCATCCGGCGCACACCTTCGGTTCAACGACCCACCACCTCGCAGTTCACTCGCGAGACAGACGGCCATCCTACTCCCCCTTCAACTGGGCCAGTACGGGCGCAAAGGCGTCCATCTGGGTGGGGAAGACCCCGACGTAGGACATGGTCGTCCGGCGGCGGACCTCGCGGATCTGATCCGCGATCTCCTCGAAGCTGCCGATCGCGATGTACGGCGAGGACAGCACGTCGTCGACGGTGAACTCGGTGTCGTGCGCGATGTTCGGCGGGTAGCCCTGTTCGAGGGCCTTCAGCGCCATCTCGGCGGTTGCCACGCGATCGTCGGTGATGACGATGACGGCGATGGTCCAGTTCAGTTCGATCTCGTCGAAACGATCACCCGCGGCCTGGCGGATGCGGTCGACGCGTTCGGCCGTCTTCTCGATGGTCATGTCCGACAGCTTCATCTTGCCGTCGGGCGTGGTGCCCGGGGCGACGGAGATGATGTCGGCGTGCTTGGCGGCGAGAGCCAGCATCTTGGGCCCGCCACCGCCGACCGCGATCGGCGGGCGCGGTCCCTGTCGGGGTCGCGGGCTGCCCTCGAGGCCGTTGATCTTGTAGAACTCGCCGTCGAAGTCGACGGTCTCGCCGCGCATCAGGCCGTCGAGAATGGTCAGCGCCTCGTCGAGCCGGCGGATGCGGACGCCCGGGGACTCGAACTCGATCCCCGCCTTGTCGAACTCTTCCTTCATCCAGCCTGCGCCGATGCCGAGCTCGAGTCGTCCCTTGCTCAGCACGTCGATCGTGGTGGCCTCCTTGGCCAGCAGCGCCGGGTGGCGCCAGCCGTTGGCCAGCACCGACGTCGCCAGACGGATCGTGCTGGTGGCCTGGGTCAGCGCACCGAGCGCGGCCAGCGGACCGACCTGGTTGCCCAGGTGATCGGGCACCGCGAAGGTGTCGTAGCCGTACTCTTCGGCGGTCTGGGCCAGCTTGACGAACTTGCGGGCTCCGCCCTCGTCCTTGTTGCCCTCACCGCCCGCACCGAAGCGGAACTTGCGCAGACCGGAGGAGCTGCCACCCGCATCATTCGGGGGTTGCGTCATCGCTGTCCTCTCCTCGTGTCCGGCCGTCGGGGACGCCGTACGGCACCCTGTGTCGATCGCCCGGACGAAGCCCGGGCCAGCCCAACACGTTAATGCAGCGTGACGGCCCCGCAAAACGAATCGGTGGTCTCGGCGACAGGGTTACAGCGAGTTGGCCGACCGCGGGACGCCGAGGGGTCACTCGTGCGCGGGACGCGGGGCCTCGTCGATGAGGTCCTGGGCCCACGAGTACATCCACTGGGTCGCGGTGCGACCGTCAGACTCCCAGTACTTGGTGGTGGCGTACATCGCGTGGATCGGGTTGCTCGCGGCGTTGGCCAGCTTCGACACCGCGGCGAGCGGATTGAGGACCGTCGGCGAATCGCAGATGAGATCGCCTGGCGCACAAATGGACTGCACGCGGTCCTCGAGGTCGCCGAAGCCGCCGTTGCGCGGGCCGGTCATGGTGATGCCGGGGACGATGTTGCCCATACCGCCGAGCGCGATCTCCGCGCCGACGCCGTCGGGGCTGGGGTCCACGTCGTTCTGCTTGCCGGGCTGGCGGCGCCCGTCGGCGATGAGCCCGACTCCGAGGACGAGATCCTGGTCACCGTCTTCGAGCACACCCCGGCCGTTGCCGATGTTGCTGGCGAGATCACCCGCGATCACCGCCCCCTGACTGAAGCCCATCAGCACGTAGCTGGTGAGCGGGCAGCGCTTGTTGGTGTTGATGATCTTGCCGGCGGCACGCTTGTACCCCTGGGTGCGTGAGACGTTGTAGTCGGCCTGACGGTCGGCGAGGTTCGTCGGGTTCCGGAACTGTGCGGTGTAGGGCACCGTGTAGACCTCCGTCCGCGACGAGTCGAACTCCTTGGACAACGCGCGCGAGACCCGCAGCATCAGCGAATTCGGGTTCGCCGACGGCGCGTACGGGTCGTCGGTCGCACTCGACTCCCAGGTGCCGGGGATCACCACGGTCAGCACATCGGGACAGTCCGCGGGTTGCGCCTCGGGGCGTTCCTTGGACGGCGTCGACGGGACCTCCGGTCCGATCGGCGGGATCGGTCCGGGCCTCAGCCACACCAGGATGAGCAGCACGATGAGAACGATCGCGATGACCGCGAGCGCGAGGAGGAACAGGGAGAACTTCCCCAACCGCCGGGCGGGGCTCTTTCGAGCGCGGCCCGCGGTGCGTCTGGCCATCACGTCAGCAGTAGTGCTGTTCTGCTGCGCGAATCACCTTGTCGGCCTTGGTGTTCGCCTCTTCGACAGTCTTGGTCCCCGGCCCTACCGACGCGGTGACGAAGGCCTTCACCATGCCCGGGTCGGTGCCCTTCTGCTTGGCTCCGCACACGTACTTCGCCATGGTGAGCGAGACGGAGTGGTCGCCGTCGCCCATGAAGGTGACGTTGTCGGCCTTGAGTGCCGCGAGGTAGGCCTTGGCCTTGGCGTCGAGCGGGGCACCGCTGGGCCCCGGGAAGTTGTCCGGGACCTTGGTGCTCGGGTTGGGCTCGGTCTCGGGCAGCCTCGAGGTGGTGCCCGACGGCGCGTCCGAGACCTTGGCGGTCGGCTCGGCCGAGGCCGAACCCGACGCGGGTGTGGACGATCCCGCGGCCGAGTACAGCGACGTGGTGGTGACCGGGTTGTTGGTGATCGGCGCACTGGCCGTCGAATCGTCGGAGCACGCCGAGACCGAACCGAGCGCGAGTGCGAGGCCCGCCAGGGGCAGCACCAGCCGAGCACACTTCGTTGTCATCGCCACTTCCTGTCGAACCTCTATCCCGCCGGACGCGGCACAGCCGGACACTGCACCGCACGCCCCGCCAGGCTACCGTCCCCACACCCCTCGACGATCCCGCCCACCGGCGCGACCTGCACGAACACCTCGATTCCTCAGCGAAGTCTCAGCGCCCGCACACGTGCGGTCGAGGTTGGGGCCTCACTTCAGAACCTTCGTGCCGTCCTTGGCCGTCCACGTGATGCGGCCGTGCTCGAAGTGGTTGACCCGACCCTTGCCGTCGCGGGTCGGCTCCTCGTTGCTCACCGGCTTGCCGAGACGCCCGCCGGGACCGCCGGCCGACACGTAGGCTCCGCCGATCGCGCCGGTCGCGATCTTCGGACCCTTCGGGCCGGTGAAGATGCGGCCGTTGGCGAAGTCCTGGGCCTTGCCACCGGGAACGCCGTAGGCCGGGGTCAGGCAGCCGCCCAGGTCGCCCTTGTTGGCGTCCCAGAGCTTGCGGAAGGCGCCGTCGACACGGCAGGCGACCGCGTCCCGCGAGAGACCGAGAGCCGCGGCGGCCTGCGGCCACGCCTGCATCATCTCGAACTCCCAGTACGGCCAGGTGTGCGTTCCGGACGGACGGTAGACCGCCTGGCCAGGGATCCCCTTGCGGTTCAACTGGACCGCGAACTGCTGGGATGTGACGCGGCTGAGCATCTCCAGGCCGACGCCGGAGTAGTTGGTCGCGAGCAGCGGGATGTCGGAGGGTTTGTCGTGCTCGCCGACCATGCCGTTGCCGGAAGAGATGTAGAGACTCGTGCCCTGCAGCTTGTCGGCCAGGACGTACGGGTCGTGTTCCTTCCAGGCCGGGTCGGTGGGCGGACCGAACATCTTCATCGAGTCGTAGCCGCCGCCGTCGCGGACGGCGAACTGGATGGCCTGCGGCATACCGAACGAGCTGAACTGCAGGATGCCGGAGAACGACGCGGCGAACTTGTAGAAGCCGGGGTTGCGCGCGGCCAGCATCATCGCGGCCGAGCCACCCATCGACAGACCCTCGATGCCGCGGACGTCCGTGGAGCGCCAGTCGTTCTCGAGGATGGGCGGGAGTTCCCGCATCAGGAACGTCTCCCACTTGTAGTTCTTGCCGCGGTCGGGTTCCTTCCAGTCGGTGTAGAAGCTCGACTCACCACCGATCGGCAGGATGACGTTGACGTTCTTGTCCTTGTAGAAGTCGACGATCTTGGTGTTCAGAACCCAACCGCTCTGGTCGTCCTGCGCACGCAGACCGTCGAGCATCGTCATCTGCGGGAACTTCTCCTTGGGCTTGGCATGCCAATCGCGCGCCAGGAGGATCTGTACCTGGATGTTGGTGTTCATCGACGGCGAGTACACCCATAGGGCGACGCGGCGATCGGTGTACCAGTAGGTGTTTGTCACCTTGCCCGGAGGCACCGGGGCCGGTGCGGCTGCCGGAGCCGCCGACGACGGGGGTGCAGCCGACGACGGGGGTGCAGCCGGAGAAGCCGGGGGTGCAGCCGGAGAGGCCGGGGGTGCAGCCGGAGAGGCCGGGGGCGCAGCTGGGGATGCCGGGGCGGGAGCCGCCGGCGAGGCCGGGGCCGGTGCCGGCGCGGGCTCGGCGCCCGCGAGGCCCTGACCCACGACAAGTGTCATCACGGCCACGATCGCCACCACGGCGGCCATCGCCGCTCGCCAGGCCACTCGGGCACCGACCGGTCGGGTACCACTGATTCGCCGCATCACTCTCCAGAACTCCTTCGACCCAGTACAACGGCGTCCGCACGTTCTGACCGATTCCCCGTCAGTCACAACTGCATCATCAATACCAAACGCCTCAGGAGTTTCTTACACGGAATCCGGCCCCGGTGTCCGAACGCCACGCTGTGACTCGTGGGATTTGTGTGACAGTTGATACCAACCCATCCGGCGGCAGTCCGTAGCGAAACACGACGACGCCCCGCCCGGGAATCCCGGACGGGGCGTCGTGAAGGCCGTGTCAGGCCGGTCTGTTACCGATCAGCGGAAGAAGCCGCGGTTCTTGGCGTTCCAGACCATGTCCTGCCAGTAACCCCAGGCGTGGGTGCCGTTGGCGTAGTACGTCATGAGCGGCACGCCCTGGACGAACGCGGCAGCCTCGAAGGCCTTCGACTGGGTGAACGCCAGCAGTTCCAGCGTCGAACCCTTGAACAGATCGTCGAAGACGTTGGGCAGCGAGTTGTACTTGCCGAAGAGACCGTTGCCCGAGCCCACGAAGATCTTCATGCCGCGCATGTTGCCGATGTTCCAGAAGGGATCGTTCTGGAACCAGCGGATGCTCCACGGCGGGCCCCACATCGCGTCGATGTTCCACGGCTTGGGATCGACGTCGAACATCGCCAGGCGCAGCGCGGTGCGCATACCGGGGGCGCTCAGGAAGTTGTAGCCCGACAGCGAGCCGGCACGGTCGAAGTGCTGACGGTTCTGCGCGCCGATGACGAGGGCGGCGTTACCGCCCATCGACAGACCCATGATCGCGTAGCGCTTCGACGCGCCGACGCGGAAGCCACGCTTGTCGAGGGCACCGACCAGCGACTTGGTGATGGCGCAGTTCCAGCGGTAGCGGTACGCCTGGCGGTTGAAGTTGCTGGGTGCATCCCAGTCGGTGTAGAAGCTGGCCGGTCCACCGATGGGCTCGACGACGTTGACGCCGGACTTCACCATCTCCTGGACGTTGGTGTTGATCTCCCAGCCGTTGTAGTCGTACTGGGCGCGCATACCGTCGAGCAGGATGACGGTCTTGTAGTTGCCCGGCCTCTTCCAGGCGCGGACCTTCACATCGGGCATTCCGCAGCCGTTGACAAAGAACTCCTGCTTGCCGACCTGCGTTCCGCCGATCCGGGCGCTGGCCTGGCCGGCGACCACGCCGGTCAGTCCCACAACTGTCAGCACGGCGACGAGTGCGGCGATCAGCCGGTTCCCCATCCGGCCGCGCGCAGGCTTGGTCGCCTGAGTGGCAGCTTCACGCATGTACAGAATCTCCCTCTTCGGCCGATCGGATCACCGGAGGTCTTGCCTCCTGCAGAACCCGACCGGTTCTTGTGCGTCTCACATCTCTCGTCCCCCGGCGCAGAGCGCGGCGCGACGATGGTTTCCGAGCCGATCTCGCATGCGATTCGCCGTCGGCGAGCCTATTCGATGCCCCCGACCGTGACAAACCTTGTGATCGCGATCACAACCCCCGTCACCGTGCGTGCCCCGGCACTTTCCAGGACACATCGGTCACGAACGGTTTATCGACCTCTGACGCCGGGACGTTACCGATCCGAGATGTTCCGGGGCAAGTCCTCAGCGCAGAGTGCGGGTTTTCTGTGCATTTACTTGGGTTCGTGTGCCAGGGTCGCGCGCACCCGCGAACCGCCCGTGTGCCCTCTACTCCGGGTTCACGGGCGGCGGCATCTCGAGTCCGCACCGGGCGATCTCGTACTCCGGCTCGCGCTGGATCCGATAGCTGTTGAACGTGAACGCCTGCTTCAGATTGTATTTGAAGCGGGTGAACGACCACGGTCCCTCGAAGGACGCGAACCGGTCCTTGGTCTCAGGGCACTGCAGCGCCACCTGCGCCTGACGGACGAGGTCCTCGTCGAGGTATCCCGGCAGAACCGGCTTGCGCGGATAGGCCCCGGCCTCGGCGACGACCCATTCGCTGGGCAGGATCTTGTCGTGCCCGATGCGGCCGTCCTCGAGCCGCTCGGTGTGTGCGGCGAGCGGATAGGCCAGACCCATCTGGTCGATGACGCGCACGTCGAGCGGCGCGTTCATGCTCGTCATGCCGAGATTGAGGAAGTAGACCGTCACCTGACGCTCGGCACCCTTGGGCATCACCGCGGGCAGCTGCGCGACGTACCACTCGTCGTAGTTGAACGACGGCAGGATGACGCCGCCGTCCTCGCGGTACTTGTCGATCTTCTCGACCATCGCGCTCATCCGCGGGTAGGCGAGGTAGTCCTCGGCGGTCACCGGGTTCTCGTTGCCCATGTTGGTCACATAGAAGCGACGCTCGTCGACGATGCCGCTGCGTCCGATGTCGATGCCGGCGTTGGGCAGCACGTTCGCGTGGGTGCTGATCCCCCACACGAGGACAGTGATCCACAGGCCGGCCATGGCGACCGCACCGGCCAGTCCGACGCGGGTCCGCCGACGTTCGGCCGGCGACACCTCGACAGGTTCGGGCTCGTCGTCGATGACGGACTCCTGCACGGCACGACGGCGCCCGAAGGCGGCACCGAGATGCGCGGGAACCGTCAGCGGTACGACCATGAGCGGCAGCAGCGTGACGAACAGCGGCACGAGCAGGACGCGGCCGTGCATGAAATCACCACCCTGGCGCATCCAGTAGACGATCAGGATGAGACCGGCCACCACGACCACGGACACCACGGCGGTCGACGACTGGAGCCGGGCCGACAACGCGCCCAGGCGGGAGCGGTCGGGATCGACGGTGACCGGGTCCACGGTGCTCGTGGCGGCATCGGCACGCAGGCGTGCACCGACGACAAGGATCACGCCGGCGACGACGGCCATGACGACCGGCAGCAGGAGCACGTACGGACCGAACAGGTTGGTCAGGTAGGCGAAACCCTGCTCCCACTTGGCACCGCTGGCGTCCTTGGCGACCGCCGGATTGGGGACGAGCAGGGCGTAGTAGCCCATCCGGAAGATCTGATAGCCCACCGGGAGCGCACCGGCGACGACGGCGACGCCCAGCCGCATCTTCCAGCCGAGCGGCGCGAAGAAGACGAGGACGAGCACCAGTCCGCCGAACACGGTGAGTTCGGGCCGGACCAGCGGTGCAAGACCCGCGGTGAACGCGAGGGCGAGCGTTGCCGCCGACGCCCGACGAGTGGTCTGTGGACCGCGTCGGGCCCAGGCGACGAGCTGACACCACAGGACGGCGGCCCAGAAGATGCAGAGGCCGTTCTCCAGACCGCTCGTCGCGAAGTCGCGAGCCGGCGGGATGGCGATGTAGATGATGGCGCCGAACGGGAGCAGCAGCGTCCAGCCGTCACCGGTGATCCCACCGAGGCGGTTCCCGTAGAGACGCGCGCTGCCGTACATGGCGATCGGGATGGCGGCGACCGAGCACACCAGTGCCACCCAGAGGGCGACGTACTCGAGCTGGCCGTCGGTGACCCACGCCCAGAACCACAGCAGGTAGGTCCAGGCGGTCGAGGTGTTGGCCTCGACGCGTTCGCCCGCGTTGAACACCGGCCCGTTGCCGGCGAAGAGGTTCCGCAGCGTGCGCAGCACGATCAGGCCGTCGTCGGCGATCCACCGGCGCTGCCAGGCGCCGACGGCGAAGAACGTGCTGACAGCGACGGCGCCGATCAGGAAACTGGCCGCGGCGAGACGACGCCGCGCCCTGTCGACCACGGGCGCGCCCGTCGCGTGGGTGCCCTCTACCTGGGGGTCGTCGACGGAATCGGTACCGACACCGTCGGTGGGTTGCAGACCGTCAATTGACTGCATAGACCGCGACACCCACGCATACTAACCAGGCCACGGCCAGCAGTTGCAGAATGCGGTCGCCGAGGGCGATCTCCTCGGGCTCCCCTGCTGCGCCACCGTCGACGTCGACCGCATAACGCAGGATCGCAACCGTGAACGGCACCATCGAGATCGCGTAGGCGACGTTGGTGTCATGGTTCTCGGCGCCCTTGTCGAACGCCCAGAGTCCGTAGAAGACCACCACGGCCGTGGCCGACAGCGTCCAGACGAAACGCAGGTAGGTCGTGGTGTAGTACTGCAACGCCTTGCGGATCTTGGCGCCGGTGCGCTCGGCGAGCTGCAATTCGGCGTACCGCTTGCCGGCAGCCATGAACAGCGAGCCGAAGGCCATGACGAGCAGGAACCACTGCGACAGCACGATCTCGGCGGCGACACCACCGGCGATCGCGCGCAGCAGGAAGCCCGACGACACGATGCAGATGTCGATGACGGCCTGGTTCTTGAGGCCGAAGCAGTAGCCGAGCTGGATGACCAGGTAGATCGCGATGACGACCGCGGTCTGCCAGTTCGCGAGGAACGAGATGCCGATGGACGCGGCCAGCAGCACGGCGGCGAGGCCGTAGGCCAGCGGCACCGGGACCACGCCGGCGGCGATGGGACGGAACCGCTTGGTCGGGTGGTTACGGTCGGACTCGACGTCCATCGCGTCGTTGACCAGGTAGATGCTCGACGCGGCGAGGCAGAATGCGACGAAGGCGATGGCCGCGGAGCCCAGCACCGAGGCGTCGGTGATGTTGCCCGCGGCCAGCGGCGCGGCGAGCACCAGGACGTTCTTCACCCACTGCCGCGGACGGATCGCCTTGATCAGCCCGGTGGCCAGGTTCTTCGGGGGCCCGGCGACCTTCCCGTGCTCGATCGGCTCCTCGCTCATGCATTCTCCCTGTGTCGTGTCACCCGTGCGATGACGGGGGACGCGGCGAGTCGCAGCGGCCCGCCGGGCACCGCGGCCGTGAGGCCGAGCCGGGTCAGGGCGCGCGCCGCGCGGCGGGCACGTCCTGAGGCCGGAGCATTCCGGGTGGGTTCGAGCAGCACCTTATCGCCCGCGATGACAGCGGCTGCGCTCGCGGCACCGATCGCGGCACCCGCGGTGACGTCTGTCGGATAGTGAACGCCGAGTACGAGACGCGACAGGAGCATCGGCGGCACCAGCACCGCGGGCAGCACCTTGGCGTCCCAGCCGGCCGCACGGCCGATCAGGATCGCCGCGGCGGTGGTCGAGGTGGCGTGCGACGACGGGAAGCTCAGCTTGCTCGGCGTGGACACCCCGATGTCGATGGCCGGATGGGCCGGCCGGGGCCGGCGCACGATGCGCTTGATGATCACCGAGGCCGCGTGCGCACCGAAGGCGCCCACACCGGCTTCGATCCACAACTGCTGCGAGCGCACGTCGCCGCGGGCGCGCGCCAGCGTCCAGCCGGCACCGGAGACGGCCAGCCAGCCCAGGGCGTGCTCGCCGAGGTGCGACAGACCGCGAGCCGCCGACCGCACACCCGGACGGGAACCGATGCCCGTCTGGATGGCGACGAGGACCTTCTCCTCGCCCGCGAGAGGTCTGGGGGCGTCGTCGGCCGGGAGCTTCGTCGACTCCTCGACCTGTACGTCGGGACTACTCGATTCCGAAGACACCCGCCCAGCTCTCCTTACTGGTCAACTCACGATGTGCGGCGCGGTACTGCTGCTTCATGTCGCCGAACTTGTCCTGAAGTTCCTTGATCAGAGCGAAATGCTCGCGCGCGAGGGCGATCATCTTCTCGCGATCACGCTGCCGGTACACCACTCCCCGACCGTCGGCCGTGGTGACGGTGACACCGTCGACGCGGCCGAGTGAGAACCAGCGCGCCTCGATCGGCGGGTAGTTCGCCTGCGGCACCTCGTGATGACGAGGGTCGGCGGGTCGGGCGTTGTTGACCACCGAAGCGGCCAGCGCCTTGATCTTGCTGATGGGATTCAGCGGGATCGACGTGCCCAGATGCGTTGCCTCGCCGGAGGTCCGGGGCAACTCGGTGGCCGACGGCAGCACGACCGCATCCGGGTACTCCTTGCGTATCGCCGCGACCTTCGGCAGCGCGGTCGGCAGGAGGCTGCGGATGTGGTCGGGACCGGCGAGGAAGTCCCGGATCGCCTCGTTCTGGATGGCGACCGTCGAATACTCAAGGCAGAGAAGATGTTTCGCGGTCGCCTTGGTCATCGACCGCAGGATGCCCTTGATCGGTCCGTCGTGGTGGATGGACGCGACGACGAGCCGGTTGCGCAGATGGAAGTACGCCTGCCAGTCGATGGCGTCGTCCTTGTCGCTCCACGCCATGTGCCAGATCGCGATGCCCGGAACGGTGGCCGTCGGGTAACCGGCCTTGGCCGCGCGCAGCGCGAATTCCCAGTCGTCCCACTTGATGAACAGCGGCATCGGCAGACCGATGGTCTCGGCGCATTCGCGGGGGATCATGCACATCCACCAGCCGTTGCCCTCGACGTCGATCCGGCGGTGCAGGTTCTTCGAGTTCTCGCGGTCCCGCAGCGGGTACTCGGAGAAGTTGTGGTCGTATTCGACGAACGGCGCCGCGGTCCACATGAAGGTGTCGCGGCGGATGACCTCACCCATGCAGTGCAGGTGGCTGCGGTCCTGCAAGTTGAGCATCTGTCCGCCGACGAGCATGGGGGACTTGGCGAATCGCGACATGGCCAACGCACGCAGGATCGAGTCCGGCTCGATGGCGATGTCGTCGTCCATGTAGAGGATGTACGGCGAATCGGTGAGTCGCAGCGCCTCGTACATGATGCGTGCGTAGCCACCCGAGCCGCCGAGATTGCCCTGGTCGAAGATGTGCAGCCGGTCGCCCAGAGCCGTTGCGGCCTCGGTGTATCCGGGTTCGTCGACGACCTTCTTGGTGCCCTGGTCGGGCATGATGACCGCGTCGATGACCCCGTCGACCATCGGGTCGGAGGTCAGGGCGGCGAGTGCGTTGACCGCGTCGGTGGGCCGGTTGAAGGTCGGGATACCGACGGTCACGCGCTTGGTGTCGGCGTCGGAGGTCGGCGCGTCGATCGGCGAATACCAACCGGCGGAGACGATCTCGGTGTCGGTGTCGGTGGTGATGTCGAACCAGATCCAGCCGCCGTCCTCGAACGGGCCGAGATCGAGCTCGAATTCGACCACACCGCGGCCATGTTCGTCGGTCGCGATCAGATCGCCGCCGATACCGATGCGCGAACCGTCGATCTTGGAGCGGTACAGGTCGACGCGAGCGGTGCCCACCACCTCGATGCGCAGCACGACCGAGTCCAGGATGCTCCAGCGACGCCAGTAGGCGGCTGCGAAGGCGTTGAAGTAGGTCTCGAAGCTGACCTCGGATTCGCCGCCGAGGAGCACCGAGGTCCGACTCGGTGCGTGTGCCCGCCGGTGGTTGGAGTCGGACTCGAGCAGGTACAGCGACCGCACGTCGAGCGGCTCACCCGCGCGCGGGAAGATGACGCGCTGCAGAAGGGATTTCGCCTTCGACGGTCCGATGCCCGCGTCGGGGATCTCGGACTGGTTCACGGGGGTCACCGTCATCTATTCGGCTCCTGCGGGGTCGGACACCAGCGGCGCACCGTCACGCAGATGCGGCGCAAGGGTGTTGTCGAACATGGTGAGCGCGCTGGCGATCGCCATGTGCATGTCGAGGTACTGGTAGGTGCCGAGGCGACCACCGAACAACACGTTCGCACTGGCGGTCTCGGTGCGGGCAAGTTCGCGGTAGGCCGAGAGCTTGGCGCGGTCGTCGGCGGTGTTGATCGGGTAGTACGGCTCGTCGTCGTCATCGGCGAAGCGGCTGAACTCGCGCATGATGACCGTCTTGTCCGCCGGGTAGGAGTCCCGTTCCGGATGGAAGTGACGGAACTCGTGAATTCGCGTGTACGGCACGTCGGCGTCGTTGTAATTCATCACCGGGGTTCCCTGGAAGTCGCCGGTGTCGAGCACCTCGGTCTCGAAATCGAGTGTGCGCCAGCCGAGTCGGCCGGCGGAGTACTCGAAGTAGCGGTCCAGCGGGCCGGTGTAGACGACCGGCGCGTCGGGGTTCTGCTCACGCAGCTCGTCGCGGACGGCGAACCAGTCGGTCGACAGGCGCACCTCGATGCGCTCGTCGGCGGCCATGTTCTCCAGCCAGGCGGTGTAACCGTCGACCGGCAGGCCCTCGTACTTGTCGTTGAAGTACCGGTTGTCGAAGGTGTACCGGACCGGGAGGCGGGTGATGTTGCCGGCGGGTAGCTCGGTGGGATCGGTCTGCCACTGCTTGGCGGTGTAGTGCTTGATGAACGCCTCGTAGAGCGGCCGCCCGATGAGGCTGATCGCCTTCTCCTCGAGGTTCTTGGCGTCGGCGGTGTCGATCTCGCCGGCCTGCTCGGCGATCAGCTTGCGCGCCTCGTCGGGCGAGAAGTAGCGACCGAAGAACTGGCTGATGAGGCCGAGACCCATCGGGAACTGGTAGGCCTGCCCGTTGTGCAGCGCGAACACGCGGTGCTGGTAGTTCGTGAAGTCGGTGAACTGGTTCACGTACTCCCACACCCGGTCGTTCGAGGTGTGGAAAAGGTGGGCGCCGTACTTGTGGACCTCGATACCGGTCGTCGGCTCGGCCTCGGAGTAGGCGTTGCCACCGAGATGGTTGCGCCGTTCGATCACGAGGACCCGCTTGCCCAGCTGGGTGGCCGCCCGCTCGGCGACGGTGAGACCGAAGAATCCGGAGCCGACGACGATCAGGTCATAGCTGCTACTGGTTGCCACGGGTCCTCAGGGTAACGGACCCTTCCTGAGGATTCTCCGAGCCACGGTGGTCGCCGGGTAATGTTCGATCGTCGGTCTGCAGACATCGGGCCGGTTGTTCTGCTTCTCGAGTAGTTCGGGGCACCGTGACGTCATCACCTGAGTTGTCGACACCGGTGGCCGCCGCGCCACCTGCTGCGGTGGCCTCCCCCATCACCGACATCGTGGTGGTCGTGCCCGTCCACAACGAGCAGGCCCTGCTTCCCTCCTGCCTGGGCGCACTCGACGCCGCGATCGCCGCCGTCCGCGCGTCGGTGCAGGTGATCGTGGTGCTCGACTCCTGCGACGACGACTCCGCCGGCGCCGTCCCCGGCCACATGACGACAGTCCACGTGACCGCCAGGTGCGTCGGCACCGCACGGCGGGTGGGTTCGCCGCGGCCTCGCCGACGCCGGCCGACACCACCTGGTTCGCGACGACCGATGCCGACTCGGCGGTGCCGTCCGACTGGCTGCTCACCCATGTCGCGGCTGCAGACTCCGGAGCCGACGCGTTCGTGGGAATCGTCACTCCCGACGGCTTCGACGGGTGGCCGCCCGCAACCGGGACGATGTTCGACGCCCGCTACGACGCCCGACCCGGTCACCGCCACGTGCACGGCGCGAACCTGGGCATGCGGGCGACCGCCTACTCCGCTGCGGGCGGATTCCGGGATCTCGACGCGCACGAGGACGTCGACCTCGTGCGGCGGCTCGAGGAGGCCGCCGTGCCGATCGTCTGGGGCGCGGACGCCCCGGTACGCACCTCGACGCGGCGGGTTAGCCGGACCGTCGCCGGTTTCGCCTCTTACCTGCGTGAACTCACCGATCAGACTCCCGGGACCATCCGATGAGCACCGACGCGGCCCGCAAGATCGTCGACTCCACCGGGTTCGGCCTGCCTCGACCCGGCACCGGTTCGACACTCGAGCGATTCTCCGCGCTCACCCGCCTCTGCTCTGACGACATCAGCACCGGGCGGCTCGTCGAGGCGCATGCCGACGCCGACGCCATCCTCGGCGAGATCGTCGGCGGCGCGGTCCGGCCGGGCGAGTTCTGGGGCGTCTGGGCTGCTCAGCCACCCGGGACGCGGGTCGACGCCCGGCCGGCCGCGGACGGGTTCCGGCTCGACGGCGTCAAGGAGTGGTGTTCGGGGGCGGGGGCGTGCACCCATGCCCTCGTCACGGCCGTGACCGTCGACGGCAACCGCCTGTTCGCGGTCGACCTGCGGCAGGCGGGCGTGTCCACCGACCTCTCGTCCTGGCACGCCGCCGGCATGCGGGCCACCGACACCGGGAGCGTCACCTTCGACGCGGTGCCCGCAACAGCGGTCGGCGAGGTCGGGGCGTATCTGGATCGTCCCGGCTTCTGGCACGGCGGGATGGGGGTTGCGGCGTGCTGGTTCGGCGGGGCGCGGCGGGTCGCCCGGCCGCTGTACCGCGCGGTGAGCCGCTCGGACGACCCGCTCCTGCGGATGCACGCCGGTGCGGTTGACGCCCAGCTCGCAGCCGGGTGGGCCGCGATCGAGGCCGCCGCCCGGCACATCGACGCCGACCCCACCGCTCCGTCGCAGCGTGAGGCGTTCGCCCTGCGGTGGTCGATCGAACAGATCGCGACCGCCGTCATCGACCGGGTCGGGCGCGCGCTCGGCCCCGGGCCGATGGTCGCCGACCCCGATCACGCCCAGGCTGTCGCCGACCTCTCCGTCTACATCCGGCAGTCGCACGCCGACGCCGACCTCGCGGTTCTCGGGTCTCTCGTCGACGGACACATCCCGGGCCCCCTCGAGGAACCCGCGAAGGAGGACTCATGACCTCGGATGCCGACGGCATGTCGGAACGTTTTGCGGCAACGCCGGTCGCGGAGAACGGAACCCCGGAGATCGAGTGGCAACGGTGGTTCGCCGTCCGAGGTCGCTGGCCGGGCGTGGATCTCTCGGTCGATCGCCTGGTCGTGCTGTCCGCGCATCCCGACGACGAGGTGCTCGGGGTCGGCGCTCTGCTCGCCGCGGCCGCGCGCCGCGGGATCGAGGTGGTGACGGTCTGTCTGTCCGACGGAGCAGCGTCGCACCCGGGCTCGCCGACACTCACACCGGACCAGCTGGCCGACCGGCGCCGCGATGAACTCGACTCGGCAACAGCACAATTGGGCCTGCGCCCATCCCGATGGTGCGGTCTCCCCGACGGCGGTCTCGCCGAGCACGAGGAGGAGATCGAGGTGATCGTGGCCCGGGTTCTCGCCGAGAAACCGGACGTCGCCACCGGCCTGCTGGCCGTGTGGGCGCACGACGGCCACCCCGACCACGAGACCGTGGGCCGTTGCGCCCAGCGCGTCGGCGACCGACTCGGAATTCCGTTGTGGATGTACCCGATCTGGATGTGGCACTGGGCACTTCCCGACGATCCGGCCGTCCCGTGGCATCGGGTTCAGACCTTCGACCTCGACGACGAGGCGCTCGCGCGCAAACGTGCGGCGGTCGAGGCATTCGTCACCCAGGTCAACCCCCTTTCGGATGCCCCCGAGGACGCCGTCGTCCTCGGTCCACACATTCTGGCCAGACTGCTTCGTGATCGGGAGTTCGTGTTCGTATGAGATTGCCCGACAGCTACTTCCATGACATGTACGCGGCGAGCGACGACCCGTGGGGCTTCACCTCGCGGTGGTACGAGCAGCGTAAGTACGCACTGACACTGGGCGCACTGACCAAGCCTCGTTACCGATCGGTCTTCGAGCCCGGATGCTCGATCGGGGTACTGAGCGAGGGACTGGCCCCGCGGTGCGACCGGCTGCTGTCCACCGATGTCAGCCCGCGGGCCGTCGACCTCGCCCGACAGCGGCTCGCCGGGTACCCCCATGTCGACGTCCGGATCGGCGACATCGCAGCCGACTGGCCGTCGCAGCGCTTCGACCTCGTCGTTCTCAGCGAGGTGCTCTACTACCTGGACGCGGACACGCTGGCCGACCTGATCGCCCGCCTCCCAGCGGCTCTGGCTCCGGGCGGGGAGGTCGTCGCCGTCCACTGGCGCTGGCCCGTCTCCGACTATCCGCAGTCCGGCGACGACGTCCACGCGGCTCTGGCCGAATCTCCGATGGTGGCCTCGACGTCGTACTCCGACACCGATTTCCGGCTGGATGTTTTCCATCTGTCACCTGAACGGTCGGTTGCGCAACGAGAGGGACTCGTCGATTCGTAGGGCTTATACGATCCGGCATAATAGATTCTCGACAAACGAGTGTTTCGTTTCCTGCGCTCAGCTGTCGTGCGGGGCTGAGACGCGCGAAATGCGGTCTCCCAAGGAGGCAGGAGTGACCCAGTTGTCGGACTTCGGAGCGCAGATGACGCGCATCGCCGGCGAGATGCGTAAACAAAGCGATGACACCGAGGCCGCCGTGCGGTCGATGACGAAGTACGCCGTCGACGCCATCCCGGGCGCTGAGTACGCATCGGTGACGCTCGTGTCGCACGGCGTCGTCGAGACCCCCGTCATGATCGGCGACCTGGGCGGCGAGGCCGACGAACTGCAGCGCGAGCTCGGCGAGGGCCCGTGCCTCCGTGCCGCGGTCAACGACGTGACGGTGTGGATCGACGACATGCACGCCGAAGAACGCTGGCCCCGGTTCGCCGCGGCCGCCGCCGACATCGGCATCCGTTCGATGGCGTGCTTCTTCTTGTACATCGACGGTGACGACTTCGGTGCCCTGAACCTGCACAGCACCCGTCCCCACGCGTTCCCTGCCGAGGCGCGCCAGTTGGGCGAGCTGTTCGCCGCGCACGCCGCGACCGCGTTCGGTGCGATCCAGGAGAAGCAACAGCTCCGGGCCGCACTCAGCTCACGCGACATCATCGGTCAGGCCAAGGGCATGATCATGGAGCGCTACAAGCTCGATGCCACCGAGGCCTTCGCACTGCTCGCCCGACTGTCGCAGGACACCAACACCAAGCTGGTCGATGTCGCTGCGCAGATCGTCGTGGCCGGTCCGGAGACCTCCTAGCCGAGTCCGTCTTCCTTCGGGAACCCCAGCGCCGGGATGCCGCCGCGTCCCTGGAACTCCGCGAGACTCTTGCCGACCAGGACGCGCGGTCCGGCGGCCGGGGTGAAGAACATCATCCCCTTTTCGTATACCTGCGTGACGCCGGCGGCGTCGGGGGTCAGCGACGGGAGACCCATCGCCTCTCCGAGCGGGCCGGAGAGCCCGCCGAGGTCGGCGAACTTGCCGTCCATGGCCGAGGAGGCGATCTCCAGGAACTTCGCCCCGCCGGGGATGATCTGGTCGACGAGTTGCCCGAAGCTACCGAAGTCGAGTCCCAGCGAGGGCCCGGACGGTCCGGTGGGCGGCTTGACGATGCGCGGCGCCGGCTGGCCCTGGACGGTGAACCACGACGACTTCAGCTTGAGCTTGGTGCGGGCTTCTTCGCCGGAGACCTCGGAGGTTCCACCGGAACCCACAGCGCGGACCTTGATCGCGCGGCCGTGTTCAGCACCGAGGCCGTTGGCCTCGACGACCTCGAAGCTCCGGAGTGCACCGACACCGAACGCCGAGCCGATGGTGCCGGCGGAGATCGTCTCGGTCCAGTTGTGATTGGGCGAGACCGTGTCACCCTCGTCCGGTACGGCCGGGAATCGGCCGCCCGCCGAGAAGCCGCCCGTCGAGGCGGAGAACTCGGTGAATGCGGGCTGGCCGTTCTGCAGCAGGATCTGGCCTGCGGTCGCGTCGGCCGCCACATTCGTACGACGGTCTTCGCCGGACACGCCGCCGTACACCTGGGAGTTCTGGGTGTCGTCGATCTTCTTGCCGCCGGCGATGGCGGCGAGTGCATAGGTACGTGCGGCGACGGCCTGCGCCTGCAGCGCCGCGGCACCACCGGAGTCGGCCCAGGCGGGCAGACTCTCACGCGGGATGACTCCCTTGACGTAGTCGTCGATGTGGATGCGGTTGACCACGCGTCCACCTTCGAGGCCGAGTGCGCCCCGGTAAGCCTTCTCGGAACCGCAGAACTTGAGGAACTCGGCCGCAGGCCGGTTCGGCGCCATGCTCAGCGGTTCGACGAACGTGGCCGGGACGGAGCGGATCACGCCACCGCCGCAGCCGCTGCGGATGGTGGCCGTGCCCCCGGACAAGCTGACCGCCTGTCCGGGAGCCACCGTCTGACCTCCGACGCGCATTCCGGCGTCCGCATGCACATTCACCGAGTTCTGACCCGTGAGGGCCACGATGATCTCGGGCCTGTCCACCTTCCCCGCGGTGGTTCCACCGTAGAAGTGACGCAGGATCTGCTGTGCCGACCAGCCCTTACGGGCGTAGCCGTACGCACCCCATTGCCCCATTCCGCGGCCGTGGCCATGACCGTGTCCGATCAGCGTCACCGTCGACCCGACCGAAAGCTCGACCCCGAGGGTCGATTCCGTTGAACTCGCAGCGACGAGTCCTCCGGCCAGCAGTGCGGGCGCGAGCCCGGCCGCGGCCCAGGTCAGCAACTTTCCGCGAGTCCGTGCGGGCCGGGAACCGGTCGCCGGCCTCCCCGGCAGGAGCCGTCTGGGTCGGGCTTCGTTCACTGCAGAACACATCCTTCGGTCGCGACGACACCAGCCTCAGAAGTTGCCATGGAGCTACAACTTTCACTCGATCGTGGCCGATGTGACGATTGGGACTTACGTGACATTAGTGAACCTCATTCGCGTTCACCAAGTCGAGCGGATCACAACCGCATCACGAGTTGTGACTCGGATCGTGACCTCACCAATAACACCAGTAACACTGGCCTCATAGGTCACAAGACTGTCACGAGTGGTCCGACGTCGGCGTGTGTCGTGTCGGCAGAGGGTCTTCCCGCACCACGATGGCGGCCGACACCGAGCACGCCTCGACGCCCGCCCGGCGCGCGAGGCTGCGCATCGCATCGATGACCGGACACCCCTCCGGCGAGGAGACCCCCAGTGCGTTACCCCCGACCGAAGCATTCGATCGCTCTCGCGGCCATCGCCGCTGCGGTCGTCGCGAGTCCGTTCGCGGTGATCGCGAGCACCTCCGGCCCGCAGGCCGGCGACACCCGGCTCGTCGACAACAAGCAGAAGATCGCCAACACCGAGATCGAGCAGGTGCCGCTGCGTGAGTTGCCCGCCGCCATCCTCGACGTCGCGTCGTCGGGCCTCGCCGCCGCGGGCGTCGCGCTGCCGGAGATCGATCCCGATGCGTTCCCACTCCCCGATCTGACGGTCCCGCTGCCGAAGGGCATCGTGCCGAGCCCCTCCACACCGGGCACTTCCGAGTCGAGCGCACCCGAGTCGAGCGCACCCGAGACCACCTCCTCCGAGGCGCCTGCGCCGTCGACGACCGAGACCGATGATCCGGCTCCCGCTCCGACGAGCACCACGACCCCTCCCGTGACGACGATGCGCGACGGGCGCGAGGTGGGTGCAGCGGTGACGCACATCGTGCGCGAGGACCCCATCAAGATGGTCGCCTTCACCTGGGACCGCCCCGTGGACGTCGACCTGAAGCTGCGCGCCAAGCAGCCCGACGGGAAATGGAGTCCCTGGACTGTCCTGGAGCAGATCTCGAAGGGCGCCGTCCCGAGTGCCGAGAAGCCGGCGGGCACCGAACCGGTGTGGGTCGGCGATGCGCGGGAGGTGCAGGTCGCCGCGTCGAAGGACGGCCTGGCGATCCCGGCCGCCGAGACCCAGGGCGGCGACCTGGCCCAGCTGGCCGTCGGCTCCGGAAGCGAGATCGTGACGAAGCTGGCCGAGACGGCCCTCAACACCCTCAAGGCGACCCTGATCAGCCCGGAGGGTCTGCTGTCGCTGGGTTCGTCGTTGCTGTCCCCGCTGACCGGCGGACCGCAGGTGGTCGCGCGTCAGCAGTGGGGTGCCGACGAGGGGATCCGCTGTTCACAGCCGGTGTACTCGCCGCAGCTCAAGGGAGCGATCGTGCACCACACCGCGGGTAGCAACGACTACACCCCGCAGCAGTCGGTCGAGATCGTGCGCGGCATCTACGCCTATCACGCACAGAGCCTCAACTGGTGCGACATCGGCTACAACGTGCTGGTCGACAAGTACGGACAGATCTTCGAAGGCGCGTTCGGCGGACTCGACCGCAACGTGGAGGGCACCCACACCGGCGGGTTCAACAAGGACACGGTCGGCCTCTCGTTCATCGGCAACCTGGAGGAGGTGCCGCCCACCGCGGCGGCGGTGGCCGCGGCCGGACGCTTCCTGCGCTGGCGACTCGGCAAGGCGGGTCTGAACCCCGCGGGCACCGCGACCCTGATGTCCGAGGGGTTCGCGGGCACCAAGTTCGCGGCCGGGACGCAGTCCAACCTGCCGATGATCTCCGGCCACCGCGACTACAACAGCACCAGTTGTCCCGGCGTGCACGGTTACGCGGCGCTGGAGCAGGTCCGTGCGCTGGCAGGTGGCGCGGCGCCGGCCCCGGAGACGACACCCGAGGCGGCCCCGGAAGGAGCACCGCCCGGTGAGCCCGGAGCGCCCGAACAGGCCCCGGGCCCTGCGCCGGAGGCAGCCCCGCCGGCAGCGTGAGCGGCGGTCAGGCGAACCAGCGCTCGAGCACCTTCGCGACGCCGTCATCGTTGTTGCCGACCGTGATCTCGTCGGCGGCGTCGAGCGCGGCCTGATGGCCGTGTCCCATGGCGACGCCGTGGCTCGCCCAGGTGAGCATCTCGACGTCGTTGGGCATGTCGCCGAAGGCGATCAGTCCGTCGCCGGGTAGGCCGGTGGCCTCACAGAGGCGCGCGAGGCCGGAGGCCTTGTGCGTACCCGGTACCGACAGTTCGACGAGGCCGTTGTCGGTGGAGAAGGTCACCTGGGCGAGGTCGCCGACGAAGGGCTGCAGTCGCGCGGCCATCTCGCCGCTGGGCATGTCCGGTTTCCGTACGAGCAGCTTCACCGCCGGTTCGCTGAACACCTCGTCGTCGCCGACCTCGACGTGGTCCGGGTTCAGCCAGGCGTGTTCGTAACCCGAGCTCGCGACGAACGGCGGCGTCGCGGCGTCGTGTGCCGACCGTCCGGCGCGTTCGGCGGCGATACCGCATCCCGGGATCTGCCGGTAGGCGATCTCCCCCAGCTTCACGAGGGCGTCGGATTCGAGGTTGGCCGACCACAGGACCCGATCGTGCTCGGCGTCGTAGATGATGGCGCCGTTGGCGCACACCGCGTATCGGACGAAGGCGTCGGTGCCGGCGAACTGGTCGGTGATCTCGGCGATCCACCGGGGCGGACGACCTGTCGCGAGCACGAACTCGACGCCGGCCGCACGGGCCGCCGACAACGCGGACACGGTTCGCGACGACACCCGGTTCTCGTCGTCGATCAGTGTTCCGTCCACGTCGCTGGCGATGAGGGTGGGTGGACCGAATGTCATCTGTTTCCTCTGTCTCGGGCCTGGGTGGCCTCGCGTTGTCTTGCCGCGGCCTTGCGGGCGCGGGCTTCGGCTTTGCGGAGCGCCTCATCGGCCTCGATGACCGCGGCCTCCTGTGGTGTCGGGGCAGACCCGCCGAGCCGGGCAGGTACCCAGAACTCGCCTGCCGGGTGCGGGCCGTAGGCGTCCTGGACCTCGAGGAGCATGGCCTCCATCACCTCGTGCAGCCGCAGGGTCTCGCGTTCGGGTTTCTCACCGGGGTCGACGGTGAACGACAATCCGTATCGGACGTGCACCGGGATGCGGCGGCGGCCCATGTTCCGTGGGCCTCCCTTGGTCCATTGCCGGTGGGCTCCCCACACGATCGTCGGGACGATCGGGACACCGGCCTCGGCGGCCATGCGTACCGCACCGCTCTTGAACTCCTTCAGTTCGAAGCTGCGGCTGATAGTCGCCTCCGGGTAGACGGCAACGATGTGGCCGTCGCGGAGGCGTTCGAGTGCCGCGCGGTAGGCGTCGGCACCGCGGGACCGGTCCACCGGAACGGTCTTGGTGTGGTTGACCAGGAAGCGCATGATCGCGACGTCCATCACCTCGGACTTGATGAGGAACCGCGTCCGCCGGCCGGCACGTTGCACGCCCAGCGCGGCCGGGATGAAGTCGACATAGCCGGTGTGGTTGATGCACAGCACCGCCCCGCCGGTCTCCGGGATGTTCTGGACCCCGGTGAAGTGCAGGTCCAGCGCCTGGGCGCGGACGAGCGCGTTCGCGATGATCTCCAGGGTCCGGTAGACCGGCTCCCGTCCTCGACGCGGCCCGCTGCTCATGCCTCCCAGGTTAACGGTCAGGGGTTGTCACGCTGAGCGCGCTTGGCGGCGCGTTCGGCCTGCTCCTCGGCGTCCATCCGGTTCGCCTCCTCGAGCGTCGGCGCCGACCCGCCGAGCCGTGCCGGGACCCAGAACTCACCCTTGGGGTGCTCGCCGTAGGCGTCCTGCAGCTCGAGCAGCTTCGCGCTCATGACCTCGTGCAGCTTGGCGGTGAGGGCGTCGGGATCGCCGGTGGGCTCGAGCGCCTCGCAGACCCCGATCGAGATCGGGTAGCCGGTGCGGCCGAGCCGCTTCGGGTGTCCCTTGGTCCACACGCGCTGGGCACCCCAGATGACGGTCGGGATGATCGGCGCACCGGACTCGATCGCCATGCGTGCCGCGCCCGACTTGAACGCCTTCAGCTCGAAGCTGCGGCTGATCGTCGCCTCCGGGTAGACGCCGACGAGCTCGCCGCGTTCGAGGTACTCCACCGCTGCCCGGTAGCTGTCGGCACCGGCGGTGCGGTCGACGGGGATGTGCTTGAGCGAGCGCATGATCGGGCCGGAGATCTTGTTGTCGAAGACCTCCTTCTTCGCCATGAACCGCACCTTGCGACGCCCCTGCAGGTGCGCGGGGATGCCGGCGTAGGTGAAATCGAGGTAGCCGGTGTGGTTGATCGCGACGACGCCGGGGCCCTCGGCCGGTACATGCTCGACGCCCGACACCTTGAACTTGAGACCTTCGGCCAGCCAGAGCAGGCGGGCGGCGGTGATCACGGTGTCGTAGACGGGTTCCATGCCGGAAAGCTTAACCAGTGACCGGACGCGGCAGGTCAGGCGTCCGCGGCGCCGATGCGGGTGACGGCGAACACGAGGTCGACGGCGGCGTCGGAGAGCTGTTCGGGTGTGAGGGCGAGTCGACCGTCGATGTGGTCGAGGTACAGCGCCACGAGCGCCCCGGTGAGGGCCGAGGAGATCACCGCGACGCGTTCGGGGGCGGGTGAGTTCTCATCGGCGACCATGCCCAGGACGGCCTGGACGACTCCGGGCACTGTGGCCGCCCGATGCGCGCGGAGGACGTCGTCGGCGAGCGGTTCGCGTAACAGGATGCGGGCCCGCCCCGGCTCGTCATCGAAGAACTCGCGGAAGCCCTCGAGCAACGCACGGACGCTTCCCCGCCGGTCAGCGGGCCGCTCGATGCCGGAGATCCGGTCGAGGAGCTGTCGGGTGACACGGTCGTACACCGCGGTGACCAGCTCTTCGGTCGAGGAGAAGCTCTCGTAGAAGTACCGGGGACTCAGATTGGCTTCGCGCACGACGGCCCGCATGGTGACCGCGGCGGTGCCACCGGTCCCCAGCAGGGTCTCGGCGACGGCGAGCATCTGCTCGCGCCGGCCGGTGGACCGGTCCTCGAGCGTCTGCCCACGCCACAGCTTGCCCGAACTCATGTGTTCATCGTCGCATCTGCGCGCCACGGGACTCATGGCCCACGCGAGCGGTCCGCACGGATCGATACATTGGAGGACTGTAGTGCTTTGACGCGCAGCCCCGCGCACACCAGGAAAGGCCCTCTTCGTGCAGATCACCAGCATCGGTCACGCCGGTTTCCACATCCAGACCAACGCCGGATCGATCCTCTGCGACCCCTGGGTCAACCCCACCTACTTCGCCTCGTGGGTGCCGTTCCCGGACAATTCCGAACTCGACTGGAAGACGCTCGGCGACTGCGACTACCTCTACGTCTCGCACCTCCACCGGGATCACTTCGACGAGAAGAACCTGCGCGAGAACGTCAACAAGGACGCGACCGTCCTGCTCCCCGACTACCCGGTGCCGGACCTGCGTGGTGAACTCGAGAAGCTCGGCTTCACCAAGTTCATCGAGACCACCGACTCGGTGAAGACGACGGTGACGAACGACAAGGGTTCGCTCGACGTCATGATCATCGCGTTGCGCGCCCCGGCCGACGGGCCGATCGGCGACAGCGGCCTGATCGTCTCCGACGGCGAGACGGTCTGCTTCAACATGAACGACGCCCGCCCGATCGACCTCGACGTCATCGGCGACGCGTTCGGTCACGTCGACGTGCACCTGCTGCAGTACTCGGGCGCCATCTGGTACCCGATGGTGTACGACATCCCGCGGAAGTCGAAGGCCAACTTCGCCTCTCAGAAGCGTCAGCGCGGCATGGACCGTGCCCGTTCGTACATCGAGCAGGTCGGCGCGACCTGGGTCGTGCCGTCGGCCGGGCCGCCGATGTTCCTCGACGAGGAGCTGTTCTACCTCAACGACTTCGGCTCCGGCGAGACCGCCGACGTGACCTCGATCTTCCCGGACCAGGAGACCTTCCTGGAGCAGATGCGGATCCACGGCACCGACGACGGCGAGAAGCATCGCGGCCTGATGATGGTCTCCGGTTCGGTCGCCGACTTCACCGGTTCGACGCTGAACGAGGTCAGTCACCCGTACGCGCCGGGCGACGTGTTCGGCGAGAACAAGCGCGCCTACCTCGAGCGGATGAAGGAGAAGTTCGCTCCGGTCATCGCCGCGGACAAGGCCACCTGGGCGCCCGCCGAGGGAGAACCGCTGATCGGCGCACTCCGCGAACTCTTCGAACCGATCATGGCCCAGTCGGACCTGATCTGCGACGGCATCGGCTACCCCGTCGGCCTGGTGATGACCCCGGGTGGTGGTCCGGCGAACGACGCCACCGAGACCGTCGTGCTCGACTTCCCCAACCGCATCGTGCGCGAGCCGAAAGAGGGAGAAGGCAAGTACCGCTACGGTTTCCGCATCGCCACCGAACTCGTGCGCACGGTTCTCCGCGACCACGAGCCGGACTGGGTGAACACCATCTTCCTGTCCACGCGCTTCACCACGTGGCGCATCGGCGGATACAACGAGTACCTCTACACGTTCTTCAAGTGCCTGACCGACGAGCGCATCGCCTACGCCGACGGCTGGTTCGCCGAGGCCCACGACGACTCGGCGTCGATCACCAAGGACGGCTGGGAGATCCAGCGTCGCTGCCCGCACCTGAAGGCCGACCTCGGCAAGTTCGGCGTCATCGAGGGCGAGAAGCTGACGTGCAACCTCCACGGCTGGCAGTGGGACCTGACGTCGGGCCGCTGCCTGACGTCGAAGGGCCACGAGCTGCGCGCGAGCAAGCTCGACTGACGCGATGACGGCGTCCGAACGGACCTACGCCGGGCGGCCGGTCAGCGATCGCGCTGCCGAGCGCCGGCGCCGGTTCCTCGACGCCGCACTCGTCGAGTTCACCGGCCCCGCCGGTTATGCCGGCTCCTCGGTGACCTCCATCTGCCGGGCCGCCGGACTCTCGCGCCGGCAGTTCTACGAGGAGTTCAGCGACCGCGAGGACCTGCTCGTCGCGCTGTACGACGAGATCCAGCACGCGGCCCGCGACGCCGTCGCAGAAGCGTTGGCGGGCATGGCTTCCCGTGATCTCCGGCAGCTGGCCACAGCGGCGATGAGCGCCTACATGACCTCGGTCGGCACCGACCCGCGTCGTGCGGAGGTCTCGTTCGTCCAGATCGTGGGCGTGAGCTCTCGCGTCGAGCAGCACCGCCTCGACGGGCGTGAGGAGTGGGTCGAGTTCTTCGTTGCAGCCATGGCCGACTTCGCCGGGCGCGCACCGAGCGAACGGCAACGCCACCTGGCCATCGCCTATGTCGGGGCGCTCACCGGGCTCGTCCACCGCTGGAGTGTGTCGCCCGACCCGGCACCGCTCGACGACATCGTCTCGGTTCTCTCCGACATCCTGCTCTCGTTCGCCGAGCTCTAGCACCTCACCTGCCCGACGATTGTGCGCCGGCACACATCCATGTATCTTCGCTCGAAGTGTGAGACACAGGCGTCTCACTATCTCGAGGGGGTCTTCATGGGTCGGACATCCGGCAGGAGAACGAGGCATGGCCTGCGACTATTCGTCGGAGCGCTGGCCCTCGTTCTCGTCGGCAGCACAGCGCTCGGCGCCGGGACGGCCGCCGCCGTGCCCGTCGCGCCGCCCCTCCCGTTTCCGGTCCCGCCGGCCATCCCCGAGTTCGACGAGGACTTCTACCTACCCCCTGCGTCGGCGTACGCGGACAAGAAGCCCGGCGAGCTGATCGCCGCCCGGCGCGTCCACCTCGCCGCGCTGTCGGTGATCCCGATCAACGTCGACGCCTGGCAGATCTCCTACCGCTCGACCAACACCCGGGGTGAGGCCATCCCCGCGGTCGCCACCGTGCTCAAACCGAAAGGTCCGGCGAAGCCCGGGCCGTCGAAGCTGGTGTCGTGGCAGTCCGCCGAGGACTCGACCGCGCTGTACTGCTCACCGTCGTACGCACTGCAACAGGCCTCGATCCCCGGTCAGCTGACCGGGTCGGTGGACTCCGCCTACGAGGTCCTGCAGATCACGTCGCTGGTCGGTGCCGGCTGGTCGGTCGTGATCCCCGACCACCAGGGACCCGAATCTGCTTTCGCCGCCGGACCTCTCGCCGGACGGATCACCCTCGACGGTATCCGCGGCGCACGCGATTTCGCGCCTCTCGGACTGAAGAAGGACCTGCGGGTCGGGATGATGGGTTACTCCGGCGGAGCGATCGCCACCGGTTGGGCCGCGGAGCTCCACCAGCAGTACGCGCCGGAGCTGCCGATCGTCGGTGCGGCCGAAGGCGGTGTCCCCGCGGATGTCCGGGCCATGGTGGACCTGGCCGACAAGAACGCCGCGTCGGGGCTCATCCTCGCCGGCATCATCGGTGTCAGCCGCGAGTACCCCGAACTCGACCGATTCCTGCAACGCAACCTGAATCCGCTCGGCAAGGCGCTGCTCGCGAGCAAGAATCCGCTGTGCCTGACCTACCAGGCCGCCCTGGCACCGTTCGTGAACATCAAGGGCCTGGTGAACCTACCCGGCGATCCGCTCGGCTACCCGACCCCGCGAAATGTGCTGGAGCAGCTGAAGATGGGCAAGAATGTCCCGCGGTTCCCGATGTTCATCTACCAGTCGAACCCCGACTGGATCGCCCCGGTCGGACCGGTGAACGACCTGGTGCGCACCTACTGCGCCGACCCGGATGCCAGTGTCCGATACGTCCGCGACCACTTCAGTGAACACATCTCGCTCGCGATCGAGGGCTTCGCGCCGGGGATCGTGTGGATGCGCGATCGGCTGGACGGCAAACCGACCGGAATCGGTTGCACCACTACGGATCAGGGTTCGATGGCCCTCGATCCGAAGACCTGGCGGGCGTTCGTGAACCTCGTCGGCAACAACCTGGCCCTGGCCATCAACCAGGAACTCGGTAATCCTCCGCGCCTGCCCTAGGGCACGGCTCCGGCCCGCGCAGCGGGGAGTCGCCGGTGATGTGCACCCCGCATCACCGGCGACCCGGCCGGTTTCAGCCCAGCGATGCGGGGTATTCGTCCCCTCATGACAACTGTGACCGAGATACTCGAGGCACACCCTGAATCGCCCCGGGTTTGCTGGGGGCTCG